>CAYGMX010000053.1:0-11533 GCA_964351055.1 uncultured Loktanella sp.
ATAGATCAGCTTTGCGACGGATGCGATCCTAGCGGATTTGCTGACGGCTCAGCTTGTGAAGGCGGGTGTCCTGTTCCGTGCAATTCGAGTGGAACAGCGGGTATCGAAGTCCAATCACCCTTGGCGCAACTCACGATGTCATTTGGTGTAATCATCCCGATCGCTGAACCTCTGAATCCGCTTGGCGCGAACCCTGCACTTGATCCCTTCCCTCCCAAACTGCCTGTCTGACCCTAAAATCGGCTTCGCTTGTTGCGATGCCTGACTGTTGTCTTGGCCGAAATTGGCTGAGTGCGACCCTTTTAGATCAAGGCAGAAACGATGATCCTCAACAGACTGATTTCACGACGGCAAGTACTGTGCACTGGTGCCGCTTTCACGGCCCTATCCGCTGTATCACCTGCAAGAACATCGCTGGCCGGTCCGACAGAAGACCCTATTCTCCTACGCGCAGCGCCCGGACAGGCCGCGTTGCGTCCATCTCCCTATGGCCCCACCGATGTCTGGAGCTACAACGGGTCCGTACCCGGCCCTGAGATCCGGGTGCGCCAGGGTGACCGGATTCGGGTTTTGGCCAAGAATGGGCTGGATGAAGAGACCACGATCCATTGGCATGGTATCCGCACACCCAATGCGATGGACGGCGTGCCTTTCCTGACTCAGGACCCGATCTCGGTCGGTAGCGATTTTCTCTATGAATTTGATGCACTGGACGCGGGCACGTTCTGGTATCACCCGCACCAGCGCAGTTCCGAACAGGTTGGGCGTGGGCTTTACGGGTCGCTGATCGTCGAAGAGGCGGACCCGATCCGCGTGGATCGTGACCTGACCTGGATGCTGGACGACTGGCGCATGACCCGGGACGGACAGATTGCGGGCGACTTCGGCAGTCGCCACGACGCGATGCACGGCGGTCGTATCGGAAATTCCGTGACCATCAACGGGCAAATCCCTGAACGCATCGCGGTGCGATCCGGGGAACGCATCCGCCTCCGGCTGGTCAATGCGGCAAACGCGCGGATATTCGGGTTGGATTTCGGGGATCTTTCGCCGGTGGTGGTCGCGCTGGACGGTCAGCCCGTAACGCCCCATGCACCGGAAAGCGGTATCGTGGTGGTCGGCCCGGCCATGCGTGTCGATCTGGTGATCGACATGGCCGGCAGGCCCGGAGATGCCGTGACCGTCACCGATGCCTTCTACGAGGGTCTGGAATACCGTCTGGTCGATCTTGCCTACGAGCCGGAAAGGTTGCGGGACATAGTGGCGGACTGGTCGATGGACCTGCCGCCCAATCCGCTGGCCGAACCTGACATGACGTTGGCCGCGCGCCATCAGATCGTCTTCAACGGCGGGATGATGGGGCAGATGATGATGGGCGGCAGCATGGGGTCGATGATGGGCCAGATGCGCGAGGGCAACATGTGGTTCATCAACGGCGAAGCCGCGACGGGTCATATGATGGACCCCTTGCTGGTCCTGCCGCAGGGCACGTCGCACGTGTTCGAGATGGATAATCGCACGGCTTGGCATCATCCGATCCATTTCCATGGTCATTCGTTCCGCGTGATCGCGCGCAACGGGCAGCCGACACGGCATCGCGAGTGGCAGGACACCGTCCTGATGGCACCCGAAGAACGGGTCGAGATCGCGTTCGTGGCGGACAATCCGGGCGACTGGATGTTCCACTGCCACATTCTGGAACACCAGGCTGCGGGCATGATGGGCGTCATCCGGGTCGATCCCGGCATGACCAAAACCTGAAATCTCACAGATCAATGATCCCGAAAAGGAATGAACAAATGAGAAAGATACTTGGATTTGTCAGCATCGGCACAGCAGGTGCCGCCGCTGTCCTTGCGATGAGCCTGAATGCCGCGCCGGTCGCGGCGCAGGAGGTCACGCTCTACAAGAACCCGCAATGCGGATGCTGCGAGAACTACGCGGACTATCTGCGCGAGAACGGCTTCACGGTGGAGGTGAAGCCGACCCACGATCTGGCGCAGATCAGCCGCGAGGCTGGCATCCCGGATGACTTTCAGGGCTGCCATACCGCCTTTCTGGGCGACTACGTCGTCAGCGGTCATGTGCCGGTCGATGTCGTCAACAGGATGCTCGAAGAGCGTCCCGAGATTGCCGGTGTGACGCTTCCCGGCATGCCGATGGGCTCCCCCGGCATGGGCGGCGCGAAACAGGAGCCGTTCAAGATTTACACCGTCGAAGAAGGTGTGAACCCGACCGTCTATGCGGTCGAATGATCAATTGCGCGGTCTGGTGCGATCTCGTGCCAGACCGGCTTCAAGAGAAAGTAAAGGACGAGTTGTATGATGATGGACGGTGGAATGATGAATGGTGGCATGATGATCGCGATGGGTCTGATATGTCTGCTGATCGTGGCAGTGCTGCTGCTCGCGGCGATCGCCTTGGTCAAATATATCCGCTCGGACGGCGGCAAATAGAAATGCGCCAAGATGCGGAATGAAGGTGCCAACAGCGGCGACAGCCTGTTGTCGATGCGATTGGTCTGGGCGCTTTGCGTCCTGCTTATCCTGTCGTTGCTTGTGGCATTTTTTACGCTCTGTATGTGGCTCGCAAAAAGAAGGCGGAAGCGCCGTGAAAAACACCATTCGGCTCGCCACGATTCTGCTCGCTGCAACGGTCTTACCCGTTGCAGCACAGAGCGACTTGCTCATGGGCGAGCGCCTCTATCAGGAGAATTGTGCCAGTTGCCATGGCATAAAGCTGGAGGGGCAAGCCGATTGGAAATCAAGATTGGCGAACGGCAGGATGCCTGCGCCGCCGCATGACGCCTCGGGGCATACCTGGCACCATACGGACCGTATATTGACCGACATCGTGAAGCGCGGAACTGCGGCGATTGTCGGGAACGGCTATGAGAGCGACATGCCCGGTTTCGGGGAGGCGCTGACGGATGGTGAAATCACGGCGATCATCGACTACATCAAGAGCACATGGCCCGACCGGGTTCGCGCTTCGCAGGAAAGCCGCAACCTTGCGGATGAACAGGCGCAACCATGACGCATGAAGTCGTCGGCAAAACCGAACCCGTGTCGCGGCGCAGGATCTCCGGGTTTTTGCTGGTGCCGCTGGTAGCTTTTGCCCTCATGGTCCTGTTCGGTTGGGGGCTTTTCAGGGGTGGCGACGACTTGCCATCGGCGCTTCTGGGCAAACCCGTTCCGGAATTTTCACTTCCCCCTGTTCTCGGCCGCGAGGAAGGTCTTTCGACGCAGGACCTGATCGGACACGTGTCACTGGTGAACGTCTTCGCCTCGTGGTGTGTGCCCTGCCGCGCCGAACATCCGCTATTCATGGAATTGAGCGCCACGGGCGAAGTGCCGCTCTATGGGATCAACTACAAGGATCCGCCCGAACAGGCGCGCGCCTGGCTAGACGAACTGGGTGATCCCTACACCCGCATCGGGGCCGACATAAACGGACGTGCGGGCATCGAGTGGGGTGTTTACGGCGTGCCTGAAACCTATGTCATCACGTCCGACGGCACCATTGCCTACCGCCATGTCGGCCCCATCACGCGAGCGATCCTGGAGGAAACCCTTTTGCCGATCGTCCGTGATCTGAAAACCCAAGCTGGCAAGGAGCCAATGCCATGAAATATCTCAAAACGGCGCTGCTCGTCTGGGCATTGTCCGTCAGCGCGTCGTTTGCCGGGCCGCAAGGCTTCGCACTGCACGACACGCCGCAGCCGGTGATCAATGTGCGCTACGAGACCGAGGACGGCAGCCGTGGGGACATGGAGGATTTTCGCGGCAAGGTGATCCTCGTGAATGTTTGGGCAACCTGGTGCGTGCCATGCCGTGAGGAAATGCCGACGCTGGATGCGCTTCAGGCGGAACTTGGCGGCGACCGGTTCGAAGTGGTCGCCCTGTCCATCGACCGGGCCGGATCGCCCGTCGTGCGGCGTTTCTACGACGAGATCGGTGTCACCAATCTCAAAGTATATGTCGACAAGACCATGCTGTCGATGACCGCGCTGCGCACCGTCGGTCTGCCGACAACGATCCTGATCGACGCGCAGGGGCGGGAGCTTGGGAGACTGGTCGGCCCGGCTGAATGGGATGATCCCGAGATGGTCTCCTTCTTGCGAGGCTTTATCGAATAAGCGCCCCTGAAAGAGCGCCGCCCGCCCTTGACCGCCCAGTTATCAGAATGACCAGTACTCAAACTTCAGATGGATTTTCCGGATGACCGACATATCATCTTCCAACGATGCGGGTGCCGCCGACATCGAAAGCGCAGGCAACTGGCCCCGGTGGTCGACGCGCAGACGATTGCTGTTCGTCTGTGCGGCAACCGTGATGGGCGGCGGCATGGCTCTGAACTGGGGATGGCTCACCGCGATCGGTCTCGCGCCTGTCTTGGTTTCGCTGGCACCCTGTGCCGCGATGTGCGGGCTTGGTCTGTGCATGAAGGGCGGGTCTGGCGGGAAATGCGACGATGCGGGTGGTGGCAAGCCCGATCAATCCGAAAGGTGATGCAGTTGATTGTCTATCTGACCCGGCGCGCCGCCTTGGCGACATTTGCGGCCACGATCTCCTTTCCGGCCTCCGCCGATCATCCGGGTGAAAATCTGGATGCGCGGATGTTCGAGATGGAGCCATACTTCCAGGCCATCGACGCAGCACAGGCCCCGGATTTTGAGTTGCAGGATGCGGAGGGCAATCCTGTGCGCTTGGCGGATTTCAGCGAAAGGGTCGTCATCCTGCATTTCATCTACGCCAACTGCCAGGATATCTGCCCGCTCCATGCGGAAAAGATCGCGGCGGTCCAGGCTTCGATCAACGACGGGCCGATGAGCGATCTGGTGCAATTCATCTCGATCACGACCGATCCCGTGAATGACACGCCGGACGTTCTGCGCGACTACGCGGACCGGCATGGGCTCGATCCGAGCAACTGGGTCATTCTGACCAAACGGCCCGATCAGAGCGACGACGCGACGCGCCTTCTGGCGCGGGACTATGCGCTCGAGTTCACCACGACCGCCGACAGCGACATGATGATGCAAGGTGCGGTTACCCATGTCGTGGATATCGGCGGGCGGTTTGCCGCAAAGTTCCATGGCATGGATTTCAAGAATGTGAACCTGATCCTGTATGTCAGCGAGTTGATCAACAATGCCCAGCATCGACGCCGGGAACGCAGTTGGTGGGACCGGCTGACAGGGGTGTTTCAATGAGTGACACCGCGATTGGCGTCATGCCGTCTTCGACGGATGGAATATCCCTGACAGCGCTGCGTCGGTATTTTTCAGTGATCATCCCGGCCAATCTGATCTGGGAATTCGCCCACATGCCGCTCTACACGATCTGGAACGAGGGCACCTGGGGTGAGATCGTCTTCGCCGCGGTTCATTGCACGGGTGGCGACATCCTGATTGCCATGAGCGCGCTGATGCTTGCCTTGATGCTGACCGGCCGTGGCTGGCCCTTCGTGGCTCCGTCACGACGCTCGGTGACCGTCCTGACGGTGGTGTTTGGGTTGGGATATACGCTGTTCAGCGAATGGCTTAACATCGTGATCCGCGCGGCTTGGGCCTATTCAGACCTGATGCCGATCATTCCGGTCATTGATGCAGGGTTGTCTCCGGTACTGCAATGGATCGTAATCCCGCTGATTGCCTTCTGGTGGGCATCACGGCCCTTCAGCGGACATGGAAACACATGATGGATATTTCCGGCATCGGCATCTTCGCGGCCTTTCTGGCCGGGGCCATTTCGTTCCTGTCACCCTGCGTCCTGCCGCTGGTGCCGGGTTATGTGTCCTACATCGCGGGCCAGCCGGGATTGCGCACGACCCGGTCGGTCGGCCTGCGGGCGCGCGCCGGGGCGCTCGGGCTGAGCGCCTGCTTCGTCTTGGGGTTCTCGACGGTCTTTGTCGCGCTCGGGGCCGGGGCAAGCGCGCTCGGATCCCTACTTCTGACTTGGCGTATTGAGCTGAATTATCTGGGTGGCGCGATCATCATCCTGTTCGGACTGGTTATGTTGGGTATCTTCCGTCTGGATGCGCTCTCGCGGGACACCCGATTCAATCTCGATATTCCCGGAGGCCGTCCGCTCGGGGCCTACGTGTTGGGTCTAGCGTTCGCCTTTGGTTGGACCCCCTGCATTGGCCCAATCCTTGGCGCGATTCTGACGCTCAGTTCGACGTCGGGGGGCACGTCGGACGGCATCTGGCTACTGTCGATCTATTCCGCCGGGCTGGGTGTGCCTTTCTTGCTGGCGGCAATGTTCACTGACGCCATTGCCGCGCGGGTTAGCCAAATCGGCAAGGCCGGGCGCTGGCTTTATAAAGGCGCAGGTGTTGCCATGATCATCATGGGGGCTGCCATCATGACCGGACAATTGTCTCGATTTGCCTACTGGCTGCTGGGAACATTTCCCTTTCTCGCGACGATTGGCTGATTTAGTCGCGCGGACCGGTGCGTGGCGTCGGTCCCGTTATCCTTTATGTCCAATCAAGAACGTCACGTTCTCAACGCCTGCGCTTCAAAGATCCAGCCGACGCAGTCTGAGAGCGTTTGCGATGACTGACACCGACGACAGGCTCATGGCGGCGGCGGCGAACATGGGCGACATCAGCAGTCCAAAGATCGGATAGAGAACCCCTGCCGCGATCGGCACACCGAGCGTGTTATAGGCGAAGGCCCAGAAGAGGTTCTGGCGGATGTTGCGGATCGTCGCCACTGCTAGCGTGCGCGCCTTGACGATACCGTTCAGATCACCGCGCAAGAGCGTGATGCCCGCGCTCTCCACCGCCACGTCGGCACCGGTGCCCATGGCGAGGCCGACATCCGCTGCGGCCAAGGCTGGCGCGTCGTTGACGCCATCTCCCGCCATCGCGACCTTTCTGCCTTCGGCATGCAGCTCGTCCACTAGCGCCTTCTTATCTTCCGGCAGAACGCCGGCCCGCACCTCGTCGATGCCAAGGCGCTGCGCCACGGCCCTGGCTGTGCGCTCGTTGTCGCCCGTGGCCATGATGATCCGCAGGCCCGCCTCGTGCAGTACCTTTATGGCGTCAGCCGTCGTCTCTTTGATCGGGTCGGCGACGGCGACGATGCCGGACAGTTTCCCGTCTATGGCCACGAACATGGCGGTCTTGCCATCGGCGCGCAGAACATCTGCCGTTTCCTCCGCCGCAGATGTCTCAAGAGACATGTCGCGCATCATTGCGGTATTTCCAAGCGCGACAGACCGGCCCGAGACGGTTCCACTCACACCTTTCCCGGTCACCGCCTCGAAGTTTTCGGCATTGCCGACCTTGATGCCCTTTTCCTTCGCACCCTCCACGATGGCTTCCGCCAACGGATGCTCCGAGCCTTTTTCCAGAGCCGCAGCGAGGGTTAGAATGGTTTCCTCACTTTCATCGTCTAGAGGTGTCACATCGGTCAGCTTCGGCTTCCCCTCGGTCAGGGTGCCGGTCTTGTCCACGATCAGCGTATCGACCTTGGCCATGCGCTCCAGAGCTTCAGCATCCTTAATCAGGACGCCTGCCTGTGCACCGCGCCCCGCCGCCGTCGTGATTGAAATCGGGGTCGCCAAACCCAGAGCGCAGGGGCAGGCGATGATCAGCACCGACACTGCCGAGGCAATGGCAAAGACCAGCACCGGTTCGGGTCCGAAGGTCAGCCACGCGACGAAAGCGAGCAGCGCGACCAGAACAACGGTCGGCACGAAATAGGATGCGACCTTGTCGGCAAGACCCTGAATCGGCGCGCGGGACCTACGCGCGTTCGAAACCATCTCGACGATCTGGCTCAGCATCGTGTCGGCACCCACGCGCGCGGCCTCGATAACAAGAGAGCCGTTCTTGTTGATTGTGCCGCCGGTGACGGTATCGCCGGGACCTTTTTCGACCGGTAGCGGTTCGCCGGTGATCATGCTCTCGTCGACGGACGACGTACCGTCCATGACCTTGGCATCGACCGGGATCGCGTCGCCCGGTCGGACTCGAAGACGATCGCCTTCGACGATGTTTTCCAGCGGTGCGTCATATTCCGTGCCGTCGGGCAGGATACGTCGCGCCGTTTTAGGTGCCATATCAAGCAGCGCCCGAATGGCATCGCCAGTACGTTCCCTCGCCCTCAATTCCAGAACCTGCCCGACGAAAATCAGGGTGATGATGACGACGGCCGCCTCGTAGTACGTGCCGACACCCCCGCCCATCCGGTAAGCGTCCGGAAAAACACCCGGAAGGAACGTGGCGACCAGCGAATAGATGTAGGCCGCGCCGACACCGATGGCGATCAGTGTCCACATATTGGGTGAGCGGTTCACGATAGACGTCCATCCCCGCTCGAAGAACGGTTTTGCTGCCCACAGGACGATTGGCGTTGCTAATACGAACTCGACATAGGTCGCCAGCTGATGCCCGATCCAGTCCCGGACCGGTAAGCCGACCAACTCACCCATGGTCAGGATGACCAGAGGAACGGCCGCGGCGGCACTGATCCACATCCGGCGGGTGAAGTCGGTCAGCTCTTCGCTGGGTTCATCCGAAGGCAACATCGGTTCAAGCGCCATGCCACAGATCGGGCAAGGCCCGGGTTCGTCACGCACGATTTCGGGGTGCATCGGGCAGGTGTACTGGGTTCCTGCCTGAGACGTCATGTTACGATCCGATGCCTTGCCAGAGGCGTAGTAGACTGGATCGGCCGTGAACTTGGTCTGGCACTTGTCGGAGCAGAAATAGAAAGTCTCACCGTCATGGTCCGCCTGGCGGGCCTCGGCAGACATGGTGACCGACATGCCGCAAACCGGATCCTTTGCCTGATCGGATGACCGCTCTGACGCATGTTTGCTATCTATATGTTCCATTGCTCAGCCTTTCAAAATGACGCCTATTCTTTAGATAGGGGTTCCAGCCGATGGAAGGTCAAGCATGCGGTTGTTAATAATTATGGCTACGCCACCATTGACCTTCTAGCAGGGGGAGGGCCCAGTATTTAGTAATCTACAAATCTTATGACTTCCAAAAGGACATCAACATGAACATTGGAGCCGCCGCTGCACAAACTCGCCTCCCGCCGAAAACAATCCGATATTATGAAGATATCGGGCTCGTGGCGGCCCCACGAGATAACAACGGCTATCGTGCTTTCGGCGCGACTGAATTGCACAAGCTGGCATTTCTTGGCAGGGCGCGGGCACTCGGGTTCACCATCGAAGACTGTCGCGTGTTACTTGCTCTCTGGGAGGACGAACAACGTTCGAGCGATGACGTGAAGCGGATTGCGCAAGTTCATCTCGAAACCATTGAACAGAAGATTGCCGCGCTCCTGGGCATGAAACAGACTCTTTCTGATCTGGTGATGAGTTGCGCAGGCGACAAGCGACCAGAATGCCCAATTCTGGACGATCTGGCAGGGAGCGTCGGTCATGACGCACTTTCTCACTCGAAGTAGCTTAGTCGGACCCGGCAGGCTGTCACGCACGATAAAGCTGAACCAGCCCCCTTTTCGACCGGATACTTGGACAAAATCATGGAGGCTATGGTAGGTTTTTGTTGTCGCCTTTGAAAGTGGCCGTTGATGCACCGTGCAGCATTGGTCAAAGTGGCTCCTAGCGGCCGATCGCCGCGCTCTGCCTCAATGTCGGCTCTATTGATCAACAAGTTCGGCAGTTTTGCTGCGTGGCTTTCTCTTTGTTGCTGAGGAGGGCGGACCGCGTTGACGGCCCGCCCTTGTTAATAGCTTTCGGGCCGGTCACCCTGAAAAGTCAAAGCGGGCTTTTTGTCCTTTGGAACTCAGACCCTGATCCAAAGGAAAATCCCCATGTCCAAGCCCAATCCGGCGAACCCGACTCTTTCAATCTCCGACGCTGATCTCGCCTCTGCGCTGGCGCAAATCGGCGCGGAGATCGACCACCAACCCCTGCGCAGCTCAGTGCTCGCGCGGATCATGCGCGAGACGTTTCATGGCAACGACGCTGGCGGCGCCTGGGACTGGCGTATGGCTTACGATCTGATGCAGGCTGCGGCCATCCAGGTGCTGCTGCGTGGGGAAGGTGCTTCAGGTGACATCGACGCTGCAAAGCTGCTTGCCTCAAGGCTGCTGACGGAAACGCGCCGGTCAGAGCAGCAGATCCGGCTGCAGCAGTTTTCCACGCCGCTGGCATTCGCGACCATGGCGGTGCAGGCCACGGCGATCCGCAAGGGCGAGACCGTGCTGGAGCCTTCGGCTGGCACCGGTGCCCTGGCTGCTTTCGCCGCCCGGGCCGGTGCCACGCTTTTGCTCAACGACATCGACCCCTTTCGCCAGCACCTCCTGCGGGCCCTCTTCGGCGGCGAGGTCACAGGCCATGACGGCGAGCATATCGACGATCTGCTGCAGACGCCGGTTCTACCCGACGTCGTGGTGATGAATCCGCCCTTCGCCTCCTCGGTCGATCGCTCCCGGGACAAGCACATCGCCGCCAAACATCTCGTCGCGGCTGCCAAGCGTCTGGCAACCGGTGGGCGGCTGGTGGCGATCATGCCGCCGGGATTCACGCTCGAACGCGATGTCGCGCATTGGTCCCGCGCCTGCGGTCTTCTGACGCCGCGACTGGCGTTGACGATGCCGGGGCAGGTCTACCGCAAGCTCGGCACCTCTGTCGAAACCCAGCTCATGGTCTTCGACAAGGTGCAGGAAGATGGCGAGATGATCCGCGCCAATGTGCGGGATCTGGATGAAGCCTTGGCATATGTCGATGCCGTGGCCCCAACCCGGCCCGAGATGCGCCCCGTCCAACGGGCTGAAGCGATCCCTCATGCTCGGCCGACCGTTCCATCATCTTCCCCGCGCAAGACCGTCGCTTCGCCTGTTGCCGCCTCCAAACCCTGGGCCAATGCCGTCCGTCCGCTCAGCTTCACAAGCTTTGAGACTCCTCGCGACAACACGCCCATCTCGGACATCTATGCGCGCTACCGTCCTCAGCGGATCGAGATTGCCGGTGCGCAGGAACATCCCACGCCGCTCGTTGAAAGCATCGCCATGGCCTCGGTTGCCCCGCCCATGCCCTCAAACACGGGCAGTGATGACTTGCGACTGCCCGCACGGTTGATCGAGGAGGGACATCTCTCCGAGGCGCAGCTGGAAACCATCATCATGGCGCATGACGCCCATGGGCTTGACCTGCCCGGTCGGTTTACCATCGATGACGACCAGACCAAGCTGACGCGCGCCGATGATGACCCGGATGCACGTGCCTATCGCCTTGGCTATTTCCTCGGCGACGGCACCGGTTGCGGCAAGGGCCGCGAATGCGCGGGGCTCATTCTCGTGAACTGGCTTTCCGGGCGCAGGAAGGCGATCTGGGTCTCCAAATCCGCCACGCTCATCGAGGACGCCATCCGCGACTGGAGCGATCTCGGCGGCTCGCCTGCCGACATCCAGCCGCTCTCAAAATGGAAGCCGGACCAGCCCGTCCCGATGGGCGACGGTATCCTCTTCGTCACCTACGCCACGCTGCGGTCCGCGGGCAAATGCCGTACCACGCGACTGAGCCAGGTTCTCGAC
>CAYGMX010000054.1:0-2204 GCA_964351055.1 uncultured Loktanella sp.
GTCCTATATGAAGCAAGCAAAGGTCGATTTGGCGCTGAAATGCACCTGCGGAGTTTTGAAGACTCAGAACTTCGGATTAATGGGCAGATTGACATCATGGGCTTTGCTGCCGAGTTGGGCAGTCCACAGGAATTTAATGAATATTTGCAGATCGCGCTTGGTGCGGTTCATGAAATCGAAGACCCAGACATGCGCGCCCAAATGGCTCGGAATGCCGCAGTGCAATTAGCCCAATCCGGCAAGCTAGAAGAAGCATTAGCCTTTGCCATAACCCAGCAAGATCCCGAAGGACGCGATGCCATGCTACAGTCGCTATCGGTCACGTTGGTTGGCCTTGAGGAATTCTCAGTAGCGATGCAAGCTGTAAATACCATTGCAGATCCGGTCGCTCGGAACGACGCAGAGAGGCTTCTTTTGCTTTCTGTTTTGCCCAGAACCATGAATAGGTGATGCATTGGAGAGACGACGCAGGCTAAACGCATTCAATGCGGCCACGTTCTGTAGCGCGCTAACCAAATGGATCCAAGGAAACAAGATGAGCAGCGATTGTGTCTTCGGGCGTTGTATTACTCATCGCGCGGAAGCACAGTCTCCGCAGAGTTGATAGTTGAATGGCAAAGAGCCCATTCTACTGTTCCGTCAAACCGGGTGATGGTCAGCCTGTTTTCGCTACGCTTCAACGTCAACTCTTCGACGAAGGTTTCACCTTCGGCAGTGCATATCGCCGTGAAGTCCGTGTTGCCCTCATCATTCAAAGAGGGGTTCGTCAGTGCGCATCGGGTTTCGACGCCTTCAAGAATACCGCCTGTCACGGCCAATGCGCCACCGTCCACACCGATCGATCCGGGATCACATGACCAGCTCTCACCGATTGCTCCGGCAGGACGATAGAGACCAGAGAATGTGTCAGCTCTGTCGTGAGGTTTTCCTTCAGCAAATGCGGTGGTAGCCAACCCGATCGTTAACACCAGTGCTGCGCGCAAACCATGTTGTCCGACCATAGATAAGTCCCTTTCACTGTGCTCTCCGCAATGATCGCATCGCAATGCTTAGAAGAAGGGCAGGGCGAGCACCGGTGCGATAAAAAATCCGAGGGTTACGACCAGCCAATGCGGATAGTCATTGTTTCCTGATGATACCGCACGTGCCCTGAGCCACTGAGCCAAAGAAGCCATCGCGAGATAGAGACTAGCGATGACGCGCGCTAACAGATCAATAGCTGCGCCCATCCCGCGGGGGTATTCCATCGCCCAAGGTCCAAAATAAGCCGACACCCAGAAGAGGGCGAGCGCGGCTGATGCAACGGTCAACGACAGTGCAAATGGTCGCCCAGGCTGTGCGGTGGCTGGCCACAGATAGACCAGTACAATGAAGAGCACCAAAGCGAGAAGTGACACGATAAACAAGGTTCACGCCTTTCACCCATGTTGCAGGCACCTCCTCCACAGTCCGGAAAGGATGACCGCTGAGGCAAAAATTGACGGGATCATTGCACCCTATGTCCCATAACTCTATTTGCTGCCGGAAATCGGGGAAGCCGCATGGCCGCATGGCGCTTATGCAGATCTGACGAGCCAATGATCTCTTTGCGCAGGGCGCTTGCCCAGCCAGAAACAAGCGGGCAGTTCAGCAATTTCGCTTTTGTTCAATGCGTTTTTGCACGCTGATTTTCCACAAAATCAAATAAAACCTGTCATTGTCACATGCCAAGGAGATGCATGATCGGCAAATACTGCCTACATTGCTAAGGGATCATCTTGTCACGGACGACAAAACATTACCCGATGGTTTCTACTTTTCTTCTGTGCGCCGCGCTGATTGTCTTGGGTCGAAATCTGGTCCCCAATGCGTTCTTGATCCTGACAGAACCAGCTTTCTACATCCCGTCAGAAAGCAGCCTGTTCAGTTTCAGAGTGCTACAGCTCAATCCGGGCTCGGGTGACTGGTGGCTGTATGGTTCGGATGGGAGTCACTACTATGCGCAGTCAGACGCGCAACCACGCGCTTATCTTGTCATCGAGAAAGACTGTTTGCCGGCTGGATTTAAACCCTTGGACAAAGACACCTGGGGGAATGCGCGCCTCGTGTCTGACAGCGCGCCGATAAGGGGAACAGCGCGAACGGTGCCCTGCGAAAACCAGGTATTTGTTTATCCCATCAGAGTTTGATCGCGAAGAGACCAAGCGCTGATGCTCTGGCGTTTT
>CAYGMX010000054.1:2214-11268 GCA_964351055.1 uncultured Loktanella sp.
TGGCGTTTTCAACAACATCGCGCTGTGACCGCATCATCAAAACTGCATCTGATAGATTGCAGCAAGATTAAATGTTGTGCTGTCTCGGCCTTCAAAAGCAAATTCACCCGAAAGACCAAAGCTTGCATTGTTTGAAAGATCAAATTTGGCATGTGTTCCGACAAAACCACCAAAAATGGCCTCGTCTTCTGCCAAAGCAAAGTCGATCTGGTCACCTGCAAGGGTTGCAACCACGTCGTCTGACATATCGTATCTGACGTCCAGGCCACCATAGATCGTGGTGCTCAACGGACCAAAACCGGTTTGCCGTGGAGCCAGGTCTGTTTCGACCTTGGCGCGTATATCCACTTGTTGGGACGTCCGTTCTTCTACGCTGAGGTTGGCCGATGATCCTGTTTCTTCGAATGCGTCAAATTGCTGCCAGCCGTAGCGCACCCGCAGGCTGGGGCGAATGACCACGTCTTGCCACACTGTCTGTGTTCCAATGACACCCGATAGTCCGACAAAGCGGCTGTCGGTGCTGGCAGCCGCGTCCTCTATGCCATTCGAGACCATGTTATTGGCCACCCGGCGTGTTGTCTCGCTTGCAGTGACACCTAGGCTGAGCGCGGTCTCAAAGAAGCTGCTCCCGAATGTTCCGCCCCATGTCACACCAGCATAATTCGTTGTTGCGTCGATCTGTGAACTGCTGAAATCCGTTTCATAGCTGCTGGCGCTTGCTCCGGTAAAGACACTAAGATAGCGATCGGACGTGATGGGGTGTGTGGCGCCGACGATACCCGCGAATGTGTCAGTTTCACCTTCTATGCCGATATTGCCGTTGACCCAAAAGCTGCGCCCGGCCGCGTCACTTGCCGTTGCCCGTCGCTGGGCAAGGCTAAAATCAATCTGATCAAGTTGCGCAAAGGTGATCTGGTCAAGTTTCGCAAAATGATCTGCGTCGACCACAAACAGAACGCCGCCAATCGTATAGTATGGACGCCCTTCGCTTTCGATGTTGGTGGGCGGGCCGTTAAACGCAAGTGCCGTATTCGGCAAGCGCACATCGAGCGTACTGTTTGGACCGGCAAGATCGATGTCTCCAACGAGGATAGACCCGGCATCCAACCGCAGTATTGTGTCCGCACCGGAGGAATCGAATGCGCCCCCCCCAGCCGCAAAGATGCGGCCCGAATTGCGGACAAAGACGTTGTCGCCTTCGATGATGATGCCGTCACCGCCGCCAGAGGCACGGATTTCACCAGAGTTCAGAACGTCTGACGCATCGCTCCGCACCACAATTGCCGCCGAAGCAGGGTCAAGCCCCTCTTGAAATTCAATAGTGCCGCTGTTGACGATGACGTTGTTGCCGATACCGCCACTCTCGGTCAGAATGCCAAAGCTTCCAGCACCCGCAACGCCGATCAAACCGCTGTTGTTGATCGTATGGCCACCGTTCAATAGCCGAATGGCCCTTGATCCCGCTGAATCTGCTCTGATCGATCCGGTGTTGTTGATTGTGCTATTTATCGCGCCCCCGCCCCCGCCGGTGATCTCCACGCCGAACGAGTCTTCTGCCCTGACGCGGATGTTCCCCGAATTGTTCACGGTGGCATTGTCACCAGTCACCTGAATGCCCCTTGCATTCGTCGCGCTGGCCTCGCCAAGAATGAGGCCTGCGACATCGATAGTGGTGTTTTGGCCGCTAGCAGCGATCCCCGTATTCATATCGCCTACCAGCCGGATAGAGGCGACACTGCCGCCAGCAATCGTGACGATCAGGTTGTCACTTGTGAGCCCGCCAACAACGCCGTTCCCATTGAGTCCACGCACTTCGACAGAACCAAGCTCGAGATCCACACGGTTATCCGCACCCGCAATACGTATCCCCGACGAACTGTCTCCGTCGGCGATGATTGATCCCCGGTTACGCACGTTATTCCGCTCGCCAGAGACCCTGATGCCAAATGAATCGACACCATCGACACTGATCCGGTCAGGTGACGCCGTTTCATTCAGAACGAGACCATCATCGCCGTCCAGAAAAATACCGACGTTGTCGTCACCGACTAAGTCGATTGTACCAGAATTCTGCACAGTATTGCGGTTGCCTTGCGCAAAAATCCCAGTGAGTCCGGCTCGCAACAAACCGGGCGAAATATCAATGCGGCCCTGCACGTCATTGATGATACGACCGTCATCCCCAATTAGGCTGATGCCGGTGGCGTTTGCCCCCTGCACGACAATACCGCCGTCAGATTGAATGAGGGCATTTAATCCGTTCACGGAGATACCGGTACTTTGGTCAGTAAAGATGAAAACCAATCCCGTTGATTGTACGTTGGCGTCGTTGCCAACAATCCTGATGCCGAATTGGTTGTCGTTGGTGCTGGTGTCGATCCTGCCGTCATTGATCACCGTTGCATTGTCGCCGTTCATCCGTATGCCAGCCGCGCCAGCCTGAAGGACCCTGATGGCGGTAGGGTCGCCCGGGTTAGAACCGCTATCTTCGATGATGATTGTATTGTTGGGACCGAATGCAAAGATCGCATCACCTCCACCGGCATCGATCCACAAGGAACCATCGGGCGCCTGCACGGTAAATGTGTCGTTGCCGTCGATTGTCGCGAACCCTTCGTCGAATTCGTTAGTCTCATCATATGCACTACTGGCCACAAAGTCTTCGGCATAGGTTTGGCTGGCGATGACGATGCAACTCGCCAACGCCGCTAGGCTGACGCTTGATCTAAGTGCCACACTTAATTTGTTCATGATTGATTTCTCTGTCACTGGTCCCGACGGGCTATCGGTCCAAGCTTTTCTTAGCTTGCTCTTGGACGCATTCTTTTCGTTTGTTTGCCATGGGTAGAGAGGCATTTGCACAAGGTGCAACAGTTCTCCCAATCCCGGAACAAACATCCTTGCATTCCGCCAATGCAAAAAAGCAGCCAGTTTGTTGCAGAAAAAAATGTTCTAAGTCAATTGTTTATATCTTTGGTGCACGGACCGTCATCATCAAACAAAAGCTGGCCAATTCTTACGAAAGCGCGTTGCCAGGATGAATGAAACTCTTTCGGTAGGGTGTCGCGAAAGACCTGACGCAATGACTTTTCAAATGCTGGAAAAATTTGTTCGTAAGCTGTGCGTTGGACAGAGTAAGCAGACTGGCGCATTCTTAGGGTTTGCACCATTCGTTCGCTTTCAGCGTTACCTTGAAGTAGCGTTACAACTGCGTAAATCGCTTGAAGAGCCTTTTCAGGATGGTCCTTGAGGTCAGCGCTGAACAGTGCTGTCGCTTGGGGTGCATGGCAATAGAGGTTGTGATAGAGGTGCTCCGCAAGAATATCTTTTTTCATGTGAAAGCGGCGCAAGCTTTCTTGCAGATTTTCCATGTCCGTATAATCAATGTGCATAACAGCAATGCTTCCTGTGGCCCAAGATCATTGATGAACCCCTCGGGCTAGACCGGAAGAACCCCATAAATGTGCTATCTAGCATTCAAGCAAACCGGGCTTCTAGTTCGGCTGCTGCTGCCTCAATCATGATCGCTGACATTCTTGCAAAGGCTACTTTCCATGCCTCGTAGAATTCTGGTGGAAAATCTTCACCAAAGACGTTCCGGATTGTCGCGATAAGGGCCTGCCCGACTTTCTCGTAGTATTCAGGGACAACACCATAGCCAATATGCCTGATCGCCAGATCTTCAATCATGCTTTGGCACGCGGGGCCATCGTCCATCAGGGAAATAATCGCAGACAACGAAAGCATGGTCTTTTGCGTTTGCCCAATAATATCCGATCCAAAAAGTGGACGGGTCTCAGGCGCAATTCTGAATAGATTGCTGTAAAAGTGTTCTGCCATCGCGTCGTTTCGTTGCTGGAAACGGCGCAAGCTCTCTCGTAGTACTTCTTTCTCATGCTCAGTTAGATTGATCATTTCGCGTGTCTCACCAAACGTAGACTTCCGGCGGATTTCTCACCCTTGCGGAAAACCGAGTCAAAATTAGCGCGCAGCCACGTCAAGAAAGTCTGTACGCGGACCGATCCAACCGTGTCCGGATGTATGTGGCAATACAATACGCGCTCGAAAACGCTTTCGATCTCGAACACGCGTTCCAAGCGAACGTCATCATCTGCCAAGCAGACAGGAATTAGGCCACTGCCTATCCCGCTTGCAATCGCATCTCTAAGCGTTTCTGCGTCTAGGGCCGCCAGTCGAATGTTGGCGTTCTCTCCGCTCATTCGCAACAAATGCGAACTGGCCATATTTGCAGGATTCTTCTCATCAAAGAACGTGACCCAACCTCGGTTGTCCGAGCCTTTCTTGCGATAAACCGCATAGGGAATACTCCCCAACTTGATCTGAAAAGCTCCGTCAATTGGCAGCGTGTCAAACCAAAGCCCAACACCCGGGTCCCCACGCCAAAGGCTTGTTTCTGGCCGCCCGGCAATCGTTCGGAGTTCAAGAGCGGGGAATTCCGCCAAAAGGTCGGCTATGCCTGATCGGATGAGGTGGTTGATCATCCATTGGTTCCCAGCCAGACGAAACACCCCTGCTGCCTTGCTGTCTTTGGAATTCAGAACTTCCTTTAAGCCTTCGGCTTGTCGTTCAATTTCACCGGCTTTCGCAACAAAGATTTCACCCAAGTCAGTAAGAGCCAAACCGTGTTTGGAGCGCAAGAACAATGTCACACCAAGGCCAGCCTCCAATGCGTTCAACCGACGACCAACGGTGGACTGGTTAACATCCAGCGCGAGTGCCGCACGGGAAAGCGACCCATGCCGAGCAATCGCAAGTGCGAGCCTGATATCATCCCAGTCCATGAGAATCCCTTATGCGTGTACGCATGATAGCGTTGCATGAGTCTAGTGGTTCGTCCAGAATAAACCCCTAATTAGCAAAGGTATCTGACAATGGTTATGCATTTATGCATTACTCAAATGCATTTTTGCGGGATAAGCGCAAATGCGAAAGTGACTGAATTTGCCTGTTGCTTGATGGTGCTGCAACAGATGCCGTCTTGTCGGGGAATTCGCGGGCAAACTGTTTCTTACTTCAGAATGATCGCTCAAATGCAAGGCGGCAGTCGGTTGTTTCGTAATCATAGAGCGCTATCGAGGATGCATTCCTTTCGACCTGACAACTCAGCTTTGGGCGTGACCCGAATATCTCCAATCTGTTTGGTCTGTATGAGGCCCCGATCATGACTGTCCGGTCCTCGCGGAAGGTCGTAGTTGCAGGAAATACATCGTCGTACTGTCGGCCCGTTACACTTCCGAAAACGCCAAATGTACCTATATCGGGAAATCGACGCGACAAGTCGGTGGAAACGCGAGCCTCCCAGTAGCGAAGGTGCGATTGTTCCGGCTTGGAGCGTGCCAAGCTTAGGCCGTAACCAAGACTTGGGCCAGCATTCAAGACCGTGGCATAGCGAAGATTTAGCCTTACAAGAGGACCGCTGAGCGCGTCACTTTCGAATGACGTTCGGTTCTCAATACTCAAGTGCGCGTCCAGCTGCGATGTACCATCCAACCACCAGCGCCTTGACAGATTCAAACCCGTGTCACGCCTGTCGAGTGCCTGTTCACTGTCATAGCGTAACCGAAAGAACGGCTCCACTGTCGTGCTTTGCCCGACTGCATAGCTATCGTGCCGAAGCGCAAAGAGAAGGGCAGTTCGGTTGAGATCTGGGCTGTCATATGCGTTTTGGTCAATGCGTGTCCGCAATGTAAAGACCGAGTTGTCGGCCAGGCTAACCCCGTAGGACAGACCAGCTCCTACCGCGATCCCAATGCCGCTTTCTTCTTCGCCACCGCCGACGGGTATGAAGGTGCCGAACAGGGTTTCGAACTCGTCATTGAATGTATAGCGACGTATGTTTGTGGAAGGGAGCAACGAAAAACTAAGCTCGACACCCCAAGGGTCTGCTTGTGTGATCTGTGCCAGTGCTTTTGTGAGGGTATCTATGTTGGTTTGTGACTGACTGGCACGCAACAGCCGTTCAACGTGGTAGCGCGCAACATCATAGCGTTGTGCCCGAAAGCTTGCCTGAGCCAGAGCCCATCTTGCGGCGGTGTTATCTGGGTTCTCTCTGAGTATTTGAGAGATCTGTGCAATCGAAAGGGGTTGATCAGACGGTTGCGCGGCTAAGGCATGTGGGTTTTGAATAATGACAGCCGCCATCAATATTATGGCAAATACCTGTTGCACAAATTGGCGATTAAAGCAGAGCATTGGGATCCAACCGGCAGCATGGCATGCTTACATATGGCGGCTACAACAATTCTGGTGGCGGCCGCGGCGAGCTTCAGATTTTTCAGCGGTTATTCTGCAACGATAAAGGCACCGTCTGCGGTCACCTCAATTGGGTCACCGACCTGCGGCTCGATGAAAGCTAAACCTTCCATTTCGGCGATCGCCAACAGGCCCTCGCTATCCATGCGAAAGCCACCGTCAACAACCATTGAAATATCTACAGTGTATCCATCGGTGACATCGTTCCGGACGAGCTGGCCATCAAGCATAGCTTCAAAATAGATATCATTAATTGTCCCTTCGGTCAGAACGAGTTCGCCATCTAGCGTCTGGACAAGGTCATACACGCAGTTTGATGTGAGGTCACAATCACCTGTTGGTTCATACTCCCCAACATTTGAAGCGGTTCCTGAGAGTACATCCGCATCGAAATCTGCGGTCATGGCCATATCTCCTATCATCGGACCGGCTATGATGTCGCTGTCGATCTCGATTGCAACGAACCCTGACATCGTTGCCTGAGCCGGTAAATCCAACGGGTCGGCCTCAGGTGCGGAGAATGCCCTCGTGGCCAGCGATTGAATTTCTTCTGCGTCCACGCCTGGATCGTTGCTGTCGCCACAAGCGCTCATCACAGTCATGAACAGCACCGCGTAAGGAAGGTTCTTAGCCAACATTTTTTCTCTCTCTTGTTTGAAAATTAAGAGCAAGTGGTGGTTTATCGGCTGCGAGGCGTGCCGAAATTATGGCGGCGATATCCGCAGTCTTGCAGTGCGATTAAGCACTGTCGCATCTGATGGGTTTGACGTCATTCAAATCCAGGATGCCACTTTCAAGATGCTCCAAAAAGCCAACAGGTCGCTGTGTGAAGTCGATGATTCAGTTTCTATTCACCGACCAAGAATAGGCCGTCTGTAGTAAGATCATTGTAGATCGACGGCGCGCCACCAGTTACGACTTCCAAGTCAGTATCACCAAACAATTCGCCGTAGGCCAAAAATCCGTTGCTGTCTGTTCGAAACTGACCATCAACCCCCAGCACAATATTGGCATTAAACGTGCTGCCGACACCGCCATCGTCAATAGTGCCCGTGACAACCCCAATCAGGAGGCCGCCGTTGAATTCGTCATCGGTAATCATTCCGCTAAGCGCGAGTTCGCCTTCATATTGCTGGTCCATATCCATCGCATTTCGCATTTCTGACGCCGTGCCATTGATCATGCCGGTGCCAAAATTGGCAACCATGTCCATGTTGCCAATCATGCCATCTAGATCTGTTGGGCCGTCGATACCGAAACCAACAAAACCGGACATAGTGGCCTCATCGACCAGTTCGCTAGGATCAGGCGCCGAGGCCATGCTGTAGCGTTGCACAAGTGCGTCTGCTTCATCTTCAAAGGAGACGTCACCGCCGCCGCCGCTGCATGCGCCCAAAGTTATCAACAAAATCAAGGTTCCAGAAATACTCTTCTCCATCGTCACCCGTTCTCCTTCATGCGAAGACGTTGTAAGAATACGAGTTTTTATGGCTGTTGAATTATGGCGAAATTGCGGCGGATATACCGGCATTATTGCACTGTCGAGATGCGATCGTGCGGGTTCCAAGGGTCAGGCAATTCATCATAAGGAGGGCCGAGAAAATGGTGGCCGCAAATGCGGTTCGGTGTCCAACAAACGGGAATTTGAAATATGCAAATTGAAAATAGAAGATTGGTAGCCGCGGCTCTTATGGCCGTTTGCGCAGGGCAGGTGTCTGCTGGCGGCTTGTCGGATCCCATTATCCCTGTGCCAATTGCTCCGCCTCAGATTATTTCGCAAAATAACTGGTATGTTGGTGTGCAAGTCGGCCCTGGGCTTGGTGAGTTGAGTTTTGACGACGGCGACCTTCCGGCAGACGGCGATGCCGATGGTGTTTTCTACGGTGTCCATGCGGGCGTTCAGCGTCGCTTTGGAACCGTCACCGTCGGCGCGGAACTGGACTACAATCTCGGCAACTTTCAAGCCGAAATTCAAAGTGCCGGCGCTGGTGGCGCTCCTCCGGAAGATGTCGAAATTCAGACGCTTGCGCACCTTAAAGGGCGGGTTGGAACTGACTATGGACGCGCTTTCGTTTATGGCACAGCAGGTCTGGCCTATGTTGAAGGTAGCTCTGAGGCACCAGGCATTATGGCGGATTTCAGCGGGACAGGTGGTTTTGCTGGATTTGGGTCGGACTTCCGGCTGAATGACCGGTTTTCTGTCGGCGGCGAGGTCTTGTTCCATGACTTCGAGGACATCGATGATAGCATGTATTCTGCGCAGATCACGACAGCGCAGTTGCGATTGTCCTATCACTTCTAGACTTGGCTTTGCTGCCGCTTAGTGCGGCTACTGCACGCGCGTTCGGTTGGGGTTTCGAGAAGTAGTGCGGTATTTGGATTGGTTGGATGGCCGCTCTGCGGAAGAAGCTTACTTTCAGGAAGACAGGATTGCGTTTACAAGCACTGCATGAAACCTGGGTCTCAATTCATATGTCAAGGTTGTACGGCGCCACTGACTGCAATCGATGGCCCTGTCCATGACTACATGGAAGGGTCTGCGGCTTGTTTCGAGCTATTCAACAAGATCTTGGCACATGAATACAGCGATCCGAACTTGCTGTCGACGCATCGGTTGACTGTCGACACATATGCCGTCCAGCACCCGGGAAGCGGTGACAACAGAAAACAAATTCAGTCGGTTGGTTTACACCTAGCAAGACTAGGCCTCCAACTTGACAAGCCTCTGTCCAGCCCCATTTCTACGGGCCACTTTTGAGCAGGGTTTCTGGCACTGGTGGT
>CAYGMX010000055.1:0-11262 GCA_964351055.1 uncultured Loktanella sp.
CCAGATTATCCCCGAATTCCGCCAGCAGCGGCGCCCAGTCGGCGGCGGCCATGGGTTCAGCCCGGATATCGCGAAAACTCACGTCATGGCCCGCGTCGGCCAGCGCCTTGCGGGCTTTGTTGCAGTCAGAACAGGTGGGCAGGCCGTAGAGGATCATCAGAGGTGTCCGGTTTGGGGGTGTTGAGGGACACTGAACCATCTTTGGCGATGGTTGGCTATGTGGAAATAGTGTCGCCATTATTCAGTATTGTTGGATCAATCCGGTGAAGCACGGTTTGATCGATGATTTGCGCGATTGGCTGTGTGCCTCATGGCACAAGATAACCCGTAGGTCGGGGCAAGCCCCGACCTACGGGGTGCTATTTCATTTTGTTGGCGAGAAGATCAAAAACACTGACTGAACCAAAGTCATCTTTTACAACACCGTCAGAAGCAGGGGCAAAAAGTCGATTTGTAAGGGCAATCAAATGCTCTTCCTTTGCATGATCTCTGCTTGCAAGCGCCAAATATGTCTTGATCATGGTTACCCGTTCAGCAGCATCATTCCAAAGGTGAAGCTGACTCAAAAACAAGCGGTAAATGATCCGCGAGATTATTAATGCCAGCGTTACTGCAACTATGAGTAGCGTCAGAGCTGCTAATGGCTGCTCAAGAAGAATAGTCGCCATTGCCGAAATATCAGCATCTTCGCTAGAAAGGTAGTCATAGAGGAGCTTAGATATGGACAGGCCGTATATTAGGAACACCGCCCCTAAGACTACTGTTGCACGACGATGTGTTATGCGTTTGGAGTCCCAATAGTTAGCAGGTTCAGCAAGAGCGATCTTATTTTCATAGAAATCAGTAAAATTCTCAATCTTCTTCTTAGACTCTTCAACGGCAGAATTCAGAGTGGAGCGAGCTTGATCTTCAAACTCTATCTGTTCTTTCCTTGTATTTTTTCGTTGGTCAGCGATCCACCGTGCTAAAATCGTTCTGGAACGTTTGTAGGCAGTCACTTTATTCTTTGTCGTTTCCACGAACTCACCAATTATATCTTCTGCCTGTGCCTTAGAAGTCTCGACGAAACGATCAAACTCAAATTTAGTTCTTGCTACTTGAGTTGCGGTTGCTGTTGCGGTCGATGAAGTCACGCCCCTTTCGAAAATTCTAATGTTCGCGACAGCCTCAATCACAATTCGCGAATTCGGTAAGTTGTCGGTCCTATTTGTCATTGCGACGAAAGCCATCGCACCTGCAATCTGAGGATCAAATTCTTTCACTTCATTGATATGTACACTTAGTTCAGATCTTGATGGAATGAAGCTATTGGTGTCCGCAGACCTTGCCACCCTATTTAGGGCTTCTAAGGCGAAATCAGCCTCCAGCTGTTCATTGTTTTGCCCAAAGGCGTGCCTCAAATTATTCGTCGGTTCGCTAAGTGCTTTCTGAATTTTCTGATATGCCTGCGAGGCTTGCTGTATCCCGGTACCATTTAACCAGTCCCAGTATTCTGCCTCGCTTTCAAGCCACTCCAAAACCTTTCTTGGCCTACGAAACTGCTTTGTTGCTTCAGGAAATTTATTACTTTCAAACTTCACCCAATAATCCCCATAAACTCCCGCCATTCCCCCTTGCTCATGCCCGAGGTCTCTTGCGTGACCTCCTCACCTTTAAGCATAAGCCGCAAGCAGTCAATCGCCTTACCCGAGAGTGTGGCGCCGCCCATGCGGTAGTCCTCAAAGGCGCCGTAGGCCGCAGGCACCCAGTCGGCGACGACTTTGCAGATTTCTTCGGCATAGACCCGGATTTCGTATTGCGCGTGGCTGTCGGCGCGCAGGCGCAGGAAGTGGAAGAGGTTGTGCAGGTCCACTTTCCAGTACCATTGGGTGTAGATGTTCGCGGGCAGGTTCATCCGCGCCAGTTCGCGGGCCAGCCCCTGCTGGCCATCGTCGGAGATCATCTCGGCGTAGTGGTCGTAACAGCGCGCGGCATCGCCCTTGAGGTATTCCAGCACGCGCGCGGCCTCTTCCCCCGTCAGCGCCTCGCCCCTGCCCTGATTGTTGATGACCGATTGCGCGGCCAGATGTTCGGGCGCGGGGATATAGAATTCGCGGTCAAGGATCGAATAACGCGCGGAGTATTCGTTGACGTTCGCTGTCCGGTGCCGGATCCACTGGCGGGCGACAAAGACGGGCAGTTTGACGTGCAGCTTGATCTCGCACATCTCGAAGGGGGTCGAATGCCAGTGCCGCATCAGGTAGCGGATCAGCCCTTCGTCGTTCTGCACCGATTTGGTGCCTTTGCCATAGGACACGCGGGCGGCCTGACAGATCGCCGCATCGTCGCCCATATAGTCGATGACGCGGATGAACCCGTGGTCCAGCACGTCATAGGCCTTGTAAAGATGCCCTTCCATCCCTTCGGCCACAGCGCGCAGCGTGGGCTTGGCCTGGCTGCGCAGGTCTTCGATTTCGGCCTGTTGTTCGGGGGTGATGGGCATGTGTTTCTCCACAATAACGCACTGAGTCGGGCCACTATAGAAAAAGGGGGGCCGTGACAAAACCTCCTAAGGTGCGCGGGTTGTGGAATAAGTGGCGGGGGCTGGTTGACATGTCGGCAGGCAGCCGTGACTTTCACGCAAGGAAGGCGATCGGGATTCGCCCTTGAGTTGATTTGTTGATGAATATCACAACCCACGGCACCGCGCGCTTTGCAAGAGCCAGCGGTCATGACAGGCCGCAGCGATTGCATCCGGTGCGCTGCGCGATGGCCGCGCTGGCGGCTTTGATGCTGCTGGCCGCAAGCCCTGTTGCCGCACAAACCTCGATTGATCTGACTGTCAACGAGGCCCGCGCGCTTGCCAGCCGTGCGCTTTTGTCGGGTGAACCTGCGCTGGCGCTACAGATCGCGCAAACGCTCTTGGCGCAGAACCCCGATGACCGCGATTCACTGGTGATCGTCGCCGCTGCCGCCCCGCGGCTTGGCGATGCGGCAGCCGGACGTCAGGCAGGCGCACGCGCATGGGGTCTGTCAGAAACCGACACTCAAAAATACGAGGCGGCCCGCCTGACCGCTTTGGCTGCCGTCAACGAAGAACGTTTTACCCTCGCTACCTTCTGGCTGCGCCGCGCCCTGACCGTTGCGCCAAATGCCGCCGAGCGCGCCCGCACCACACAGGACGCCCGCGCCGTGACCCGCCGCAACCCTTGGTCGACGCAGTTGTCGTTTTCTCTGGTGCCGTCCAACAATGTGAACGGCGGCGCAGAGGATGCAACTTCAACCGCGCCCGGCAATCCCACTGGCACGTTGTCAGAGGACGCCTTGGCGCTAAGCGGTTGGCGCGGGACACTGAGTTTCGGCACACAGTACCGCATTCAGGAAAACCAGCGCAGCCGCACCCTTGTCGGGCTGCAGTACCAGATTGCCCGCGTGCGGATCACCGAAGACACCACGGTTCCGGACGAGGCTTTCAACACGGCCTTCTATGAGGTCAACATCCGTCATGACCGAGTTCTGGAAAACGGGTCCCTGTCGCTGCGCGCGGCCCGCGGCACATACGAATATCGTGACCTCGACCTTGGCGCCGGAACAACGGAATTTCAGAAGTATGACATCAGGCGCTTTGGCCTAGATCGCCAGATCCCGCTTTCGGATCGCTTGGCATTATCCGTTTCGGTAACGCGGGAATGGCTCGATTATCTGGCGCCAGGGATCGGAGAGGTGGACCGCACGATCCTTGGCACAGGTCTGTCGTACCAGCTTGACAGCGGTGACCGGTTGGGGGCGAATTTCTCCTACGTGCAGAGCGAAGGCGACAGCGTCAACTATACGTCTGACGAAAGCATTCTTTCGGTGTCATATGGCTGGTCCGAGCCCTTTGGCCCAATCTCGCTGTCCGCTGGTGGCGGTTTCAGGTGGACCGATTACCCTGATTACCGCCTGTTGCTTCCGGTCGACGGCGGCCGACAGGACACGACGGCCTTTGTTTTCATGAATGTCGGCTTTCCGCAGATTGAATATGCCGGTTTCACCCCCGGTTTGCGCATTGATGCATCGCAAGCCGACAGCAACGTCAGCCGCTTTGACCGGACAACCTTTGCGGTCGGCCTGACCATCAATTCCACATTCTGACACGTAAGACGGATGGTGCTGTGAGAGAGGATTGAACTCTCGACCTCACCCTTACCAAGGGTGTGCTCTGCCACTGAGCTACCACAGCATCCGTGAGCGGGGGAATTAGACGCAATCGCCCCTTGGTGCAAGCCCTCTCTGGACGCTTTTTGCCCTTGTTGCTAACAGGACTGTCATGAGCGACAAACAAAGCAAGAGCAATGCCGGCAAGACCGCAAATAGCCGCGAAGCGCGGTTGAAGGCGGCGTTGAAGGCGAATATGGCGAAACGCAAGGCGCAGGCCCGCGCCCGCGCGGGGACTGCGCCCAAAGAAAAGCCCGAACAGAAGAAAGAGTAGGCAGGCATGGATTCGATTATCGTGAAAGGCGGCACGCCACTGAACGGCAAAATCGTCATTGCAGGCGCCAAGAATGCGGCCCTTGCCCTGATGCCTGCGACCCTGTTGTCCGAGGAACCGCTGACGTTGACCAACGCGCCGCGCCTGTCGGATATCAAGACGATGACAGCACTCTTGCAATCCTTGGGCGTCGAGGTGACCGCCCTTCAGGACGGCAAAGTGCAGGTCTTGTCCAGCCACGCAATGACCTCGACCCGCGCGGACTACGAAATCGTGCGCAAGATGCGCGCCTCCAACCTTGTGCTGGGGCCATTGCTAGCCCGTCATCATCAAGCGGTGGTGTCCTTGCCCGGCGGGTGCGCGATCGGCGCGCGACC
Organism: uncultured Loktanella sp.; assembly: GCA_964351055.1. Classification (GTDB taxonomy): domain Bacteria; phylum Pseudomonadota; class Alphaproteobacteria; order Rhodobacterales; family Rhodobacteraceae; genus Yoonia. The sequence continues at coordinate 4,828 of CAYGMX010000055.1, forward strand.
AATGGATATCCACGTCACGGCGCTAGAAGCAATGGGCGCACATATCGAACTGAAAGACGGCTATCTGCATGCCACAGCCAAAGGCGGGCTGAAGGGCGCGCGGGTGCCCTTGCGGTTTGCTTCTGTCGGTGCCACGGAGAATGTCCTGATGGCGGCAACCCTCGCCAAAGGTACGACAGTGATCGAAAACGCCGCCCGCGAGCCTGAAATCGTGGACCTTGCCCAATGCCTGCGCCGCATGGGCGCGCAGATCGAGGGCGAAGGCACCGGGACCATCACCATTCAGGGTGTTGACCGTCTGGGTGCTGCAACCCACCCTGTTGTCACCGACCGGATCGAACTTGGCACCTATATGCTGGCCCCTGTCTTTGCAGGTGGTGAGGTGGAATGTATCGGCGGCAGGCTTGATCTTGTGGGATCCTTCGTTGAAAAACTTGATGCAGCCGGCGTTGATGTGACCCAGACGCCCGATGGCCTGAAGGTCAAGCGGCGCACGGACCGTGCCAAGGCCGTCGATATCACAACCGAAGTTTTCCCCGGTTTCCCGACCGACTTGCAGGCGCAGATGATGGCCATGCTCTGCACCGCAACCGGCACCTCGGTCCTGGAAGAAAAGATATTCGAGAACCGCTTTATGCACGCCCCCGAACTTGTCCGCATGGGGGCCAATATCGAGGTGCAGGGCGGCGTGGCCACCGTGCGCGGTGTGGACCGGTTGAAAGGTGCGCCGGTGATGGCCACCGATCTGCGGGCCTCTGTCTCACTGATCCTTGCCGGACTGGCCGCCGAGGGTGAAACGGTCGTCAGCCGCGTGTATCACCTTGATCGCGGGTACGAACATGTCGAAGAGAAATTGCGCGCCGTGGGCGCACAGATCGAACGGGTGTCAGCATGACCGAAGATGCACGGTTCGAAGACGGCCGCGAGGCCCCGCTCCGGCTTAAGGCGCTGGATGCCGAAGACCTTCAGGTGATCGCGGCCCTTGTGCAGGATGCGGTCTTTCCTGCGGTTGAGATGAAATGGGACAGCAAGGCGCGGCGCTTTGCCATCCTGCTCAACCGGTTCCGCTGGGAGGATGCACCGCGCGCCTCCGCCCGCAAACGCGGGTTCGAGCGGGTGCAGTCGGTCTTGGCGATTGAAGACGTGATGAAGGTGCAAAGTCAGGGTGTCGATAAATCCGACCCGGATATGGTGTTTTCGCTTTTGTCTGTGGCCTTCGTCCCTGCCGAAGATGGTGCCGGACGGGTGGAGTTGACCCTTGCAGGCGACGGCGTGATCGGCTTGGAGGTCGAGGCGCTGGAAGTGCTGCTGCGCGATGTGACACGGCCCTATGCCGCGCCGTCAGGGAAGGCGCCGGGGCATCCGGAGTAGGTGGGCTCTTGAGTCTCAGTCGGATCACGCTGATTTGCGCGATGTATGTGAATGGCTGCAATGCGGGACAAAGCCGCTATTCGCCGTCAGAATTGGAGCGGGAGGTTCTTCCCCGTGCCGTTCGTCTGATGAGAGAAATTGGCAAAACAATAATTGTGAGGATTGCTACGAGGATTGCCCCGAAAAAGTGATGTAACTTACTGCCCGCACGCCAAAATCCATGGGCTAAAGTTGACGTGGCCAACAATATGCTCGCAATTAGATTGCGCATGCAGACTCCCGCAGTCTCACCTTCTGTAGAGAGACAGTAGCAGAACCAATTTCCGGCACAAAGGGCTCATCTTAGACATTCCCTGCAAAACTTAGCTTGCATGAATGCCGCCCCCCTCACCTCTCCATTGAACCCCTAACCGCACCCCGCTATGTCGTGGCGCGAAGGAGTTCCCGTGATGCCACAGTTTCTGTCCACATCTGATACCGATTTCGAGGCCCGTTTTACCGCTCTTCTGGGTGCCAAACGCGAGGATAGCCCCGATGTCGATCATATCGTGGCCGGGATCATCGCAGATGTCCGTATGCGCGGCGATGTGGCGGTGCTGGAACTGACGTCCAAGTTTGACCGTCTGGACCTGACCCCGCAAACCATGCGGTTCAGTGCCGCCGAGATTGAGGCCGAATGCGCCAATGTCAGCGACGCCGACCGCGCGGCCCTTGAACTGGCCGCAGACCGCATCCGCGCCTATCACAGCCGCCAGATGCCGGATGACGCGCTTTGGACGGATGACACAGGCGCGACACTGGGCTGGCGCTGGACCCCTGTTTCTGCCGCTGGGCTTTATGTGCCGGGCGGTCTGGCCTCTTATCCCTCTTCTGTCCTGATGAACGCTATTCCGGCCAAGGTCGCGGGTGTCGCCCGCTTGGCGATTGTCGTGCCGACACCGGATGGGGTAACCAACCCGCTGGTGCTGATGGCCGCACGGATTGCCGGTGTCGATGAAATCTACCGGATCGGCGGGGCGCAGGCGATTGCGGCACTCGCCTATGGGACTGAAACGATCGCGCCGGTGGACAAGATCACCGGCCCTGGCAATGCTTTTGTCGCCGCCGCCAAACGGCGGGTCTTTGGCAAGGTCGGGATCGACATGATCGCTGGACCCTCCGAGATTCTGGTGATCGCGGACCGCGACAACGACCCCGACTGGATCGCACTTGATCTGCTGTCACAGGCCGAACATGACGAAAGCGCGCAATCCGTCCTGATCACCGACGATGCGGCCTTCGGGCAGGCGGTGGCTGCTGCTGTCGACAAGCGGCTGGAAACACTGGAGCGCCGCGCGATTGCGGGGGCAAGCTGGCGGGATTTCGGGGCGATCATCACCGTGCGCGACTTTGTCGAAGCGGTGGCCCTGTCGGACCGGATCGCGCCCGAGCATCTGGAGTTGTGTACCGCCGATGCAGATGCGCTGTCGGAAATGATCACCCATGCCGGTGCGATCTTTATCGGGGGTTGGACACCGGAAGCCATCGGTGACTACATTGGAGGTCCAAATCACGTTTTGCCGACAGCCCGGTCGGCACGGTTTTCAAGCGGGTTATCAGTTATGGATTTTATCAAACGCACCACCTTGTCACGCATGACGCCCGAAGCACTGGCGGCGATTGGCCCTGCCGCCGAACGGTTGGCCATATCCGAAAGCCTGCAGGCGCATGGGCTATCGGTTCGTGCCCGTCTGGACCGTTTGAACAGGGGGGACGCATGAGCCGGATCATCCAGATCAAGATTGACGACCGCAATCTGCCGCCCCCCACCCCCGAGATCGACCAAGAGCGTAAGGTCGCCATGTATGATCTGTTGGAGGACAACAGCTTTTCCATGCCATTGCGCGAAGATCGCGATGTCCCGCGCGGGCCGTATATCCTGGGTCTGTCGATCAAGGAACGGCGACTGGTGTTCGACCTCAAGCAGGAAAACGGTGAACCGGCGGGTGAATTCCACCTGTCGCTTGGTCCGTTCCGGCAGGTCGTGAAGGACTATTTCCAGATCTGCGAAAGCTATTTCGACGCCGTGAAAACCCTGCCCCCCAGCCAGATCGAAACCATCGATATGGCGCGGCGCGGCATCCACAACGAAGGGGCGCGCGTGTTGCAGGAACGGCTCGAAGGGAAGGCAGATGTCGATATCGACACCGCCCGCCGCCTGTTCACCCTTATCTGCGTTCTGCACTTCGGGGGTTAGGCAATGGCGGATGGCAGCACATATCAGCCCTTGCCACAGTCGGTGCTGTTTTGCTGTGACCACAATTCCGTTCGTTCTCCCATGGCCGAAGGGATCATGAAAAAACTTTATGGGACCGAATGCTACATCCAGTCGGTCGGTGTCAAAAACGACATGGAGATTGACGGCTTTTCCGTCACCGTCTGCGCTGAAATCGGGGTGGAACTTTCGCGCCACCGGTCGCGGTCCTTTGATGAAATGGCCGACTGGGGCGATGATCTGTCATCCTTCGATCTGGTTCTGGCCCTGTCCCCTGCCAGCCAGCGGCGGGCGCTGGACTTGACGCAATTTCATCATCTTGAGGTGGAATATTGGCCGATCCTTGACCCCACTGGCCTTGGTGACAGCCGCGAAGACAGGCTCGCGCTGTACCGGCAGGCCCGCGACCAGATTATGAAACGCCTCACAGACCGCTGGGGCCCCGGACGAGGTGAGATCGATGACTGATGCGACTGTGACTCTGCGCCGCTATTTCGATGCGTTCAACGCAGGCGATGTGGATGGCATGCTGGCGGAACTGTCCGATGACGTGGCCCATCACGTCAACGAGGGCAAAGTGCGTAGCGGCAAAACGGCCTTTGCGGAATTCTGCGCGCATATGAACCGCTGCTACCGCGAGAACCTCACTGATATTGTCCTGTTCTCGGCCAAGGACGGCACGCGCGGTGCAGCAGAGTTCACCGTAAACGGCACCTATCTGGCCACTGACAGCGGTCTGCCCGCGGCCAAGGGCCAGACATACCGCCTGCCCGGCGCATCCTTGATGAGCTTGCAGGACGGCAAGATCACCCGCGTGACCACATATTACAATCTGGCAGACTGGCTGCGACAGGTTTCATGACAATCGCTGTCCGTCCCCTGACGGGCGACGATCTGGCCGCCGCCTTGCCCGATCTGGCGCATCTACGGATCAAGGTCTTTCGCGACTGGCCCTATCTGTATCAAGGGACTTTCGACTACGAGCATCGGTATCTGCAAAGCTTCCGCGACAGCGCCGATGCGATCCTTGTCGGGGCTTTTGACGGAGATACGCTTGTCGGGGCCGCGACAGGCACCCCGATGGAGGACCATGCCGATGATTTCGGAGCCGCTTTTGCCCAAAGCGACCGGCCCCTGACCGACATTTTTTATTGCGCGGAATCGGTACTCTTGCCCGCCTATCGTGGCAAGGGCATCGGGCACGCGTTTTTCGACGCCCGCGAGGCGCATGCACGCGCATTGGGCCGGCGCTTTGTCACCTTTTGTGCGGTGATCCGCCCGCCGGATCATCCGCTCCGCCCTGCGGATTATGCGCCGCTTGATCCGTTCTGGCACAAACGGGGTTATGCCCCATTGCCAGATGTTCGCGCCGCGTTTTCGTGGCAGGATATCGACCGGACCGAAGAAAGCGCCAAGCAAATGCAGTTTTGGGGAAAAACCTTATGAAAATCGCCGCCGCCGCCTATCAGCCGCAATGGCATGCCACGTGGGACACAATGACAGCAAAGCTGACAGCTTGGGTGGCCGATGCCGCTGGCCAAGGCGCTGAACTACTGGTCTTTCCCGAATATGCGGGGGTCGAGGCGGGATTGACCGGACCACCAGCAGCCGCCCCCACATCTGCAACCGCTTGGGCGGCGCATCTGGCGGATCAGGCGACCGCATGGGCGGACCTGCACGCCGGTCTGGCAAAACAACACGGCGTTCATATCGTCGCAGGTAGCCTGCCTTGGACAACCTCGCGCGGATTGGTGAACGCGGCCCCGTTCTGCACGCCGAACGGGACATGGGCGTTGCAGGAAAAGCTGATCCTGACACCCTATGAACGGGACGAAATGCAACTGGTTCCCGGCACCGACTTGCAGCTCTTTGAAACTTCTCTTGGCAAGATCGGCATCCTGATCTGCTATGACAGCGAGTTTCCACTACAAGCGCGGGCCTTGGTCGCGGCAGGGGCCGATGTCATTCTGGTGCCGTCCTGTACCGACTTTCCCGCGGGGCAAACGAGGGTCCGCCAGTCGTGCCGCGCACGCGCTATCGAAGGGCAATGCCTGATCGTGCAAGCGCCATTGGTCGGCGTGGTGCCGGACTGTGAGATTATTGATCAAAGCACTGGGCGCGCCGGTTTCTTCTGTCCGCCGGACCACGGGCTGCCACCTGACGGGATTATCGCGCAAGGCAGGACAGATGAGCCCGCATGGGTCATCGCTGATGTCGACCCGCAGCACATCGCGGGGGCGCGCAAGACCGGTCAGGTCGGGAATTTCACCCACTGGACAGAGCAGGATGACCGCATCAAAACCGTCACGTGCCGGACCTTGGGCTGATTAGCCCTTGAAAAGCGCACGGTTCAGGCGCATTTAGGCGCCGTCCGCTTCTATCAGCGGAAGTGAAACATAGGAGATCACATGGCCAAGGAAGAACTGCTCGAATTCCCAGGTGTCGTGAAAGAACTTCTGCCAAACGCGACGTTTCGGGTCGAGCTGGAAAACGGCCATGAGATCATCGCGCATACGGCAGGCAAGATGCGCAAGAACCGCATCCGGGTTCTGGCTGGCGACAAGGTACAAGTCGAAATGACACCTTACGATCTGACCAAAGGTCGGATCAACTATCGCTTCAAGTAGCGTGAAGCCCTGCTTCGCGCATCGCGGTAAAAGGTCTTGCCGCATCGCAAAAGCATGTCCGTAGCAAAACTGCGGCAGATACCATGACAACCCTGTCCCCAGATACCGGTCTCAAACTGATCCTCGGTTCCGGCTCGCCGCGGCGGTTGGAGCTTTTGGCGCAGCTTGGGCTGCCGCCTTTTG
>CAYGMX010000056.1:0-9445 GCA_964351055.1 uncultured Loktanella sp.
GAACCGCGGCGGGAATGTCCGGCACAGGCTTGGAGTAACGGGCTGCGGCCTGTGCAGCGAGGTTAAGAAACAGCGACGGGATATCGTCGCGCCGTTCACTAAGAGGCGGCACATGGAGCGTGACCACATTCAGCCGGTAAAGCAGGTCGGCGCGGAATGTGCCTTGGGCCACCGCTTTGGACAGATCGGTCTTGGCGGCGGCGATGATACGAATGTCCAACGTCACAGGGTCATTCGCGCCCAGCCGCGTAATCTGGCGCGCCTGGATTGCATGCAGCAACTTGGCCTGCACCGTGACCGGCAGGCTGTCGATCTCGTCCAGAAACACGGTACCTTGGCGTGCAAATTCAAACTTGCCGAACCGCGCCCGCATCGCACCGGGAAAGGCACCGGCCTCGTGACCGAAAAGTTCGGTTTCGACCAGATCGACGGGCAGGGCGGCACAGTTGATATGGACGAACGGGTGCGGGCCCCGCGCGGACAGGTCGTGCAAGGCGCGGGCGGTCAGATCCTTGCCCACGCCGGTGGCACCTGTAATCAGCACATCCGCATCGGTTGCGGCGATCGCGCGGACCTCCTTGCGCAGCGCAACCATTGCGTCAGAACGGCCGATCAGGCGGGCCTCGATCTTGTCGCGCCCGCCGACCTCGCGTTTGAGCAAGCGGTTTTCAAGGGTCAGGCGCCGCTTGTCCAAGGCGCGCCGGATCGTGCTGACAAGGCGCGACGGGGCGAAGGGTTTTTCGATGAAATCATAGGCGCCTTCGCGCATCGAAGCGACCGCAAGATCGACATCGCCATGACCGGTCACAAGAATCACGGGAAATTCGGGGTCGATCTCGAGCACTTTGCGCATCAGCCAAAGCCCGTCCTGATCCGGCATCCGGATATCGGTCACGAGCACACCGTCAAATCCGCGGCTGATCTGGGCCAGCGCCCGCTCTGCCTTGTCCAGCACCAGCGCAGGCAAGTCAGCCAGCATCAACGTCTGGCTGGTGGCGTTGCGCAGTTCTTCTTCGTCATCGACGAACACCACGGTCTGTGTCATTGCGCCGCGACCTCGACCGGCTGCGCTGGTTGCAATACAACCGAAAAGACCGCGCCACCATCGGGATGGTTTTCGGCTTTCAGGGTGCCGCCAAAATCCGTGACAATGTTGAACGAGATGGAAAGGCCAAGACCCAGCCCCTTGCCTGGTGCCTTGGTGGTGAAGAATGGATCGAAGATATGGGGCAGGGTGGCTGCATCAAGGCCGGTACCGGAATCACGCACCCGCAGCGTTGTGCCGTCGATCCAGATATGCACCACCGGATCGGTCTGTTCTGTCATCGCGTCCAGCGCATTGTTGAGCAGGTTGACGATCACTTGTTGTAACCGCACATGACCGCCCGTGACCCAGACATCGTGATCGGGGGCGGCATAGTCGATCTGCCCGCCTTCGGACGCCACGCGCATATTCACAACCGCAATCGCATCAAGAACGACCGCGTTGAGCAGCAAGGGTCCGGTGGCCTGCTGCGGGCGGCGGGCAAAGTTGCGCAAATGCGACGAAATCGTTGCCATACGGTCGGCCATGCTGGAGATGCGGTTGATATTGTCGCGCGCCTCGGTGGTGCGGCCGCGATCAAGGAAAGCACCAGCATTGTCGGCATAAGACTTTACCGCCGCCAGCGGTTGGTTGAATTCATGCGAAAGAGCCGCCGACATTTGCCCCAGGGCGGAAAGCTTGCCGGCCTGTATCAGGTCGGTTTGCGTTCGCCGCAGATCCGCCAATGCTGTGCGCAGATCGGCGGTGCGTTCGACAACAGCGGCCTCAAGCCGCCGTTTGGCCCTTTGTTCCAGCGCAAAGGCCTCTGCCTGACGCGCCTGTTTGAGCATGTAAGCCAGAAGCGCCGCAAGCAAGAGCAATGCCGACAGACCTGCAATCAGCAATGTGGTCAAAGCGTTCAGCTTTGCAGGGCGATTGGGTGACAAAGAGGACATGGTCCAGTTCAGATCGGTCAGATGTTGCGAGGTCAGGACAAAACCCTCGCGCTGCGGTCCCTCGATGACAACAAACTGCGCGTTCGCGTCCAAAGGCGTGCGTGTGATGGGCAAGAGTTCGATCCGGTCGATGGGATATTGCAGGTTTTGCGCGATCACCCGCAATGTCGCATCGCTTAACGGGCGGATGGCGCGAAAATGCCAATCGGGCCGCGAGGACATAAAGACGAAATCATTACGGTCCGTGACAATGAAATCGCTTGCCGCGCCGCGCCAGATGCTTTCAAAGGCGGCCACGTTGAACTTGACCGCAAGCACACCCACGATGCGTTCACCATCCTCGACCGGTGCGGCATAGAAATAGCCGCGTTCGCCGGTTGTTGTGCCAAACACCGAGAAACTGGACAAATGACCGTTCAACGCCTGGCTGAAATAGGATTGGTAGCTGAAATTGCGATCCAGATAGCTGCCGGCCTCACGGTAAGTTGCCGCGGCCAGCGTACGCCCCGAGATGTCCATGAGATACACATCAGAGGCTTTGACGGTTGCGGCAGTCTGGCGCAAATCCTCGTTCACCGCGTTGCGCAGTGCGGCATTGCCCGGATCGGCCAGCAAAGCCGTCAGCGACGGCCTTTCGGCTATCAATGCGGGCAGGGGGGCATAACGGTCGATTGCCGCGCGCAAGCCTTCAACCGCCAGCTTGAGCGGTACCACGTTCTGCGCTGCCTGCTGGCGCATATAATGACGTTCCAAAGCCGGAAACGACAGGCTGCCAGCGACAAGCAGCGCCAGAACCAGAACAACCAAAAGCCTGAAGATACGGGGTCGTGACATATTCATCAGGGAATTATGCGGCAGGACTGCGGGAATTCACAGTCAGAAAATGACTGGGATACCCATGTGGCTGCATCGATGTCCGGCACAAACGGGAAAAGGGGGCGCACCATCAAGGAATGAAGATATGGTGCTAGACGCTTGTTTTAAAGTATAAAACGGCTTTCTCTTGAATGATCGAATAGTCGCATAATCAGTATTATGTAATATATCGAGCCAGAGAAGGATGTTATTCAACAACCGCCCGCGCCCTTGTTTTCGGGATCGGTGCCTTTGCCGGATCAATGCCATGCAACCGCAATTGCGCACCCGCGTATGAATGTGGCGGACAAAGACCATCGTAACGCTTTGCGGCCAATCGCTTGATGGGTGCCCACATATGGATGGCGAATGTCTTGTCCGTCAGCGTGCCGAGCGTTGCCATCGGACGGCGCAGCAAATCGCGGCGGTCCGCGTAACTGACAGGATAAAAGTATTCCGGCGCGAGCGCATGTGCAATTTCTCCGGTCTGGCGGGCAAATGCCGTCAAACCGCCTGGTCCCCAGATACCCCAGCGCATTTCGCTGACATGCATCGGGTTGCCTGCATCGTGGCGCAACTGGATTTCCTCGCGCAATTTTGCGGGCAACCATTTCGCCTTGGGATATTCGTTTTCCGTAAACGCAAGCATGCTGGCCAAAAGCTGAGAGTCACCGGGCAGCTTGAGGACAGCGCCATTCACGATCCCTCTTTGATCGTTGTAATACTTTTGGTAGCCAAAGATAAATGGCGTGTCCAAGTCGATTGGCTTGAGGCAATAGACATCCGTATCGACATAGATAATGTCGGGATTGTCCTTGATCATGTGGAACCGGAACTTGTCTGAAAACAGTGCGACACTTTGTGTGCGCTCGTGCAGGATGAAATTGTCGGTATCCAGAATATCGCGGCCGTCCCGCACGATGACGCCGTCAGGCACGTTCCTGACCTCGCCATAGGTGAAAAGATATGTGTCGTGACCGTGATGAACGAACGACTTCAAGCACAACTGCTCCAGCCATGTCAGCGATCCACCGATCCAGAGTGCGCCAACCGGCGGAAGTGATGGCATGTCTTCTCCTGCTCTTCGCGCCACTCTTTTTCGGCGGTGCAAGCCTATTGTCAAGAGCATGGACCGACCGCCTGTTCGAAATCTGCCCTGCCGGTTTGCCCCCTGCCCGCACGACACCGGTCTTGCCCAAACCGTACCGGAACGGCATCGTCACTGTTGTAAGTTTATGTATCTCGCGGCATCTAGGGCAATGAAAGCAAGAATGTACATGTCTTTCTTGGTCTGCTGTCGCGGCCTAACAGTAAGAATCGAAGAAGTGGTTGATGGCAAAAGAACAAGAAACGTCAAAGGCAGCCAGTGACGCTGAACGCGCCGGTCGAACTATTGTAAAGCCTCTTTGGTTCGAGGAATTGTCGCCCGCTGGCCGTGGCGAAGGTTTTTTCGAACGGATGCCGCGGCATTCGCTGATGTTTGTCAAACGCATCCACCCTACCCTCCTTGTCACGTTCGACAATCTGTCTAACGTGAATGATACCTCTGCCGAGCGGGTGCCCTGGGCGTTCAAATTTGCACAGGACCGGCACGTGTCCCACTTGGGTGTCATGGCCCATGCCAAGGTCTGGTACCGCGATCCCGACCTTATCACACGCTTTCACGCACTTCGTGATGCCGGCTTTTTTGAAGGGTATGACCGCGTCGTTTTTGCAGGCAGTTCCATGGGCGCATTCGCGTCCTTGGTCTTTTCATCGCTGGTACCGGGCGCGCATGTTCTTGCATTCAATCCGCAGTCCACGCTTGATCCCGCCCTTGTGCCTTGGGAAGACCGCTATGGAATCGGGCGCAGGCAGGACTGGACGCTGCCGCTGAGCGATGCGCAAGGTCTGTTAGACAAAGCCGGACGCGTGAGCGTGTTTTACGACCCCTATTTCGCACCCGACCGGCGACATTTCGAACGCTTGGACGGGCCGACAGTGACAGGGTATAAATGCTGGTTTTCAAGCCATAAATCAGCGGTTTTTCTGCGCAAGTTGAACGCCCTTGGCCCGATCATGACAGAGGGACTGTTTGGTGATCTGACCGAAAAGGCTTTCTATGATCTTTACCGCGCCAGACGCGACCTGCATTGGTATATCGGTGCGCTGGAGGCTTATTTCATGGACAAAGGCCGTACACAGACGGCAAGACGTGCGCGCACACAATTTCGCAAACGCAAGCGGCTTACTTCTCAACAGGACACATAAAATCATGGCCGAGCCGAAGTTTACCATCGTCACTACCATGAAGAACGAAGGGCCGTTCATTCTGGAATGGATCGCATATCACCGTTCTATCGGCTTTACCGATTTTGTGATTTTCACGAATGACTGTGACGATGGCACCGACCAGATCATCATGCGTCTGGAAGAGCTTGGACTGGCAAATCATGTGGTCAATACGCTCAAGCCCGGGCAAAGCCCGCAGCGCAAGGCCCTGCGGCGGTCACAATGGAACGAGGTCGCACAGGCGTCTGACTGGCTCATGTGCGCCGATGTCGATGAATTTCTGATGGTCCGTACAGGCGATGGCACCTTACAAGATTTGATGACAGCGGTCGGGGACGTTGACGCGATCTCTTTTTGCTGGAAGCTCTTTGGTAACGGGGGACGCACTGCATTCGAGCCCGGCTTTGTGACCGAGCAATTTCATTGGGCCGCGCCAGAGAACAAGTTCCCCCATTTTCGCGCGTCCGGCATGAAGACGATGATGAAAAATAACGAGAAATTCGTGCGCTTGCGAATCCACCGGCCCCTGATCGCCGAAGACGCCAAGGACTTGCGCTGGGTCGATGCGGGTGGGCAGCCCATGCCAGAGGCCTATCGTGAAGCCAAATGGTCGGCACACCGCGATTTTTCGCATCAATTCGCGCGCTTGCATCACTATGCCGTCCGGTCCGTGGACAGTTTCCTTGTCAAACGGGATCGTGGCCGCACAAATCATGTGAATGCGGATCAGGGGATGGATTATTGGCAGTCCATGAATACCAACTTTGAAGAAGACCGCTCTATCGCGGCGCGGTTGCCCGCCGCAAGAAAGCTGTTCGAGTCCTATCTGGCTGATGATGTACTGGCTGAACTGCACCAGACCGCCTGTGCATGGCACAGCGCAAAAATTGCCGAACTCAAGGCCCGCGAAGGCTGGGATGATTTCCGGCAAGAACTTATTGCGACAGATCCGGGGGCCAAGTGGCGGAAACGACACGGGCTATGACGACCCCGCAAACGGTTCTTCATGTCGGTTTTCATAAGGCGGCCTCTCATCAGATCCAACACGCATTGCGCCACGCGGGTGCGACATTGGAACAACAAGGCATCCAATACGTGCATCTGCGTGATCTGCGCAGAATGCTTGTTGCAGGGCGCAAAACGTCACAGGCCGCAACCGCTGGCAAGTTCTTCGCGGGGCTTCGCCACAGGCGACCAAAGCGGTTGATCCTGTCGGACGAAAACCTGCTTGGACCCATCGGCCACTGTGTCCGAACGGGCCAACTGTTTCAGCAACAATCGCCGCTTCTTACCCTGACAGCACAGGAGATACCTTTTGATATTAAAGAGATATATCTTGCCGTTCAGAGCTATGGCGACTTTTTCACCGCCGCCTACATTGAATATCTCAAGGGGCTGAAATCCAAGAACACAAAGTTCGTTACAGCGCGCACCATGTGTCATCGCGTCTTTGACCAGCTTTATGGGTGGCCCGATGTGATCGACACCTTGACCACCCATTTTCCGAATGCGCGTCTTTATGTCTGGCAGCACAAGGATTTTCGCACCAAACCGGACCTGTCGCAGCAGGTCTTCTCCGCCCTGATTGGCGAGGATGCAAAGACTGCCGGATTAGAGCTCAGGCCGCATTTCGGCCGCCGCGGACCTTTTTCGGCGCGCGCCGTCACCACGCTCGAGACTTTGGCGATCACCCAAGGCATCGGCGCTGTGGTCGCAGCGCGCAAAGAGATTCGCGCAATCTATCCGGTTTCGGATGCTCAACCGCGGTTCGACCCCTTCCTTGCATGGGAAGGTAAGCATCTGGACCGGCTTTATGAAACCGACCTCGCACAGATAAGGAAGCGCGGCGCTGTGACACTGATCGAATAGGATAATCTGTGATCGTCTTCCAGTGGCAAATCTGTTTTGACCATTTGGTTAATGGTGTTACAGACACCGCATGACCCGCTCAATCCTGATCCTGAATGGCCCGAATCTCAATTTACTTGGCACCCGCCAGCCAGAGGTTTACGGCACCACGACACTTTCCGACATTGCCGCGTTGTGCGATGCGAAGGCTGCTGAACTGGGCATCGACGTTGTCTTCCGGCAAAGCAACCACGAAGGAGAGCTTGTCGATTGGCTGCATGCCGCACGTGGCGTGCATGCAGGGATTATTCTGAACGCGGGCGCATATACTCATACCTCGGTTGCATTGATGGATGCGATTTCAAGCATCATGGTCCCGGTCGTCGAGTTGCATTTGTCAAATATTCATGCCCGCGAAGCGTTTCGCAAAACCTCCTTCATTGCGCCTGTCGCGGTGGGGCAGATCTGCGGGTTCGGGGCAGCGGGTTATCCCTTGGCAATCGAGGCAATCTTGGCCTACATCGGAGATGCTTGATGACCACTTTTGTAAACCAGCTCGCTAAGCTGACAAATGCGCGCACAGTCGAACAATTGTGGGACGAACATACACAGCTGATGGAAGCCTATGGCTTTGATCGCGTGATGTACGGCTTTACAAGATACCGCACATCAAGCGGCCTTGGCGATCCGCAAGACTGGGTGCTTCTTTCGACGCAAAGCCCCGAATACATGAAGGTTTTCTTTGATGAGGGCCTTTATTACCACGCGCCGATGCTGCGATGGGCGCTGGCGAACGACGGCGCCTGCAGTTGGCGGTGGATGATGGATATGAACCGCGTTGACAACCTGACAGCCAGCGAGCGTCGGGTGATGGAATTCAATAAATCCATGGGTGTGACGGCCGGCTATACCATCAGCTTTCGCTCTGTGTCAGAGCGGACCAAAGGTGCAATCGCCCTGACAGCCCCTGCCGGTGTGTCGCAGGATACGGTCGAACAGACCTGGGCCAAACACGGTGACGAAATCATCGTGATGAACAATGTGATGCACCTGAAGCTGTTGACGCTACCCTATTCGGGTGATCGCCACCTGACAAAACGTCAGCGCGAGGTGTTGCAATGGGTTGGCGATGGCAAGACGACGCAGGATATCGCGGTATTGCTGGAACTGACACCAGCCACGGTGGAAAAGCACCTGCGGTTGGCCCGCGAGGCGCTGGATGTTGAAACGACTGCCCAAGCTGTGCTCAAGGCGGCGTTTTATAACCAGATGTTTGTGATAGACGCTGATATCTGACGCAAGAATTTTGCTTTTGACGCAGGGGCATACATCAGATCACTGCGTATTGGTCAGGATAACCTTACTTTCGTGACCCAGCGTTAACTGCCAAGGTTAACGTGTTCCGAAAGTGGGGGTTTTAACCCGGGGACAGTGGATACATAACCTTGCGATTTCAAGGCGCTGTGTGTTCGCATGCTGGCAGAAAGGGTTTGCCCAATTCTGTCAGCGCTTCGATGAGTGCCGTTCCTCGTCCCGAAACTGGTGCGGCACAAAAATCGTAGCGGTGCCGCGTCGTCTTCCCGGTGCGGCACCGCGTCTTTTCTCCCCAGAAAAGAAAAACGGCCCGCGTGTGCGTGCGGGCCGTTTTGCTTTTGTTATGGCAGGCAGGTCAGCCTTTTAGCTTGGCTACTTCGGCTGCAAAGTCTTCTTCGACTTTCTCGATGCCTTCGCCGACTTCAAGACGGACAAATCCTGTGATCTCGACACCGGCTTCTGCTGCGGCCGCACCGACGGTGAGGTCCGGATTGACGACGAATTGCTGGCTCAGCAACGTCACTTCGGCCATGTACTTCTGCATCCGGCCAACAATCATCTTTTCGATCACCGCTTCGGGCTTGCCGCTTTCGCGGGCAATGTCCATCTGGACCTGCTTTTCCTTCTCGACAACAGCCGGATCAAGGTCAGCCTCGGACAAAGCGGCAGGGTTTGCAGCGGCGATATGCATCGCGACCTGACGACCAAAGGCTTCGTTGTCGCCAGTCAATGCGACCAGAACGCCGATGCTGCCCATGCCGGGTGCTGCGGCGTTATGCACGTAATTGACCACGTTGCCACCTTCGAGTGCGGCCATGCGGCGCACGGACATGTTTTCGCCGATCACAGCCACAGCATCAACCACGGTCTGCTCGACGGTCTTGCCGCCCATGTCAGCCGCTTTCAGCCCCTCGATATCAGAGGTGGCAAGCGCCACATTTGCGATCCCGCCAACCATTTTCTGGAAATCGGCATTTTTCGCAACAAAGTCGGTCTCGGAGTTGACTTCAACCGCAACACCTTTGCCGTCCTTCACCGCAACAGCCACAAGGCCCTCGGCGGCGGTACGGCCGGATTTCTTGGCGGCTTTCGCGAGGCCCTTGGTGCGCAACCAGTCGATCGCGGCTTCCATGTCGCCATCGGTTTCGGTCAGTGCTTTTTTGGCGTCCATCATGCC
>CAYGMX010000056.1:9455-11255 GCA_964351055.1 uncultured Loktanella sp.
TTGCAGCGGTGATTGCCATGTTACTTCTCCTCAAGAGGTATAATGCGTTGCAGGCGGGGCATAGCGCCCCTGCCCGACTGTTTTATGACGATGCTTAGGCAGAAGCTGCGGCAGCGGCTTCTTCGGCAACGGCTTCTTCGGCCAGTTCTTCCATCGCACCCATATCGACGCCTGCGGCACCCAGTTGCGCTGTCATACCGTCAAGGGCGGCACGTGCAGCCAGATCTGTGTACAGCGCGATTGCGCGGGCCGCGTCGTCGTTGCCGGGGATGACATAGTCGATGCCGGCAGGTGAACAGTTGGTGTCAACGATTGCCACAACAGGGATGCCCAGTTTGTTGGCTTCTGCGATGGCCAGATCTTCTTTGTTCACGTCGATGACGAACAACAGGTCAGGCACGCCGCCCATTTCGCGGATACCGCCAAGGGATGCTTGCAATTTGCCCTGCTCGCGTTCCATGCCAAGACGCTCTTTCTTGGTCAGACCGGCGAAACCGTTGGCAGAGGCTTCGTCGATGGCCTTCAGGCGGTTGATGGACTGTGAAACAGTCTGCCAGTTGGTGAGCGTGCCACCCAGCCAGCGGTGGTTCATGTAGAACTGTGCAGATTTTTCTGCGGCGTCCATGATCGGCTTTGCTGCCTGACGCTTGGTGCCGACGAACAGAACGCGGCCGCCTTTTGCGACGGTGTCGCGGATGACCTGCAGCGCCTGGTCCAGCATGGGAACAGTCTGTGTCAGGTCCATGATGTGGATGCCGTTGCGCGAACCATAGATGTAACGATCCATCTTGGGGTTCCAGCGGGCGGTCTGGTGACCAAAGTGTACGCCTGCTTCAAGCAGCTGACGCATGGAGAACTCGGGTAGAGCCATGTCTTTTCCTTTTCCGGTTTCTAGCCTCAGCGGGGGATCAGCATGATGCCAACCGGTGGATGTTTTGGGATTTCTCCCCAAGACACCCGCCCCCGCCTGCGGGATTAAGTGCGCGTTCTCTAGCGGGCGATGTGCCGGGGCGCAAGCCTTGTAACGCCGCCGGCGGGCGTATTTTTGGCAAAATAAGAGGGCAAAACGCCCGATCAGCCCATTATTGTCCCGTATGATCGTTCAACGAACCAGTAAAGACCCACAAAAGCAATCGCCACTGACGCGGGAACAGCCACCAGCCGCCGGTAGGCATCAAGCTGGTCGCGCAGTGCGATCGAGACCATGCAAAGCACAAAAATGCCGGCCAGCGGCCCTGCAAACAGCCAGACAGGGTTTTCAAGGATCGTGACCAGCCCCGCCGGGTTCAGTGCGATCAAGGCCACAGCGGCCGCCAGCGAGACTCCATAGACCACATAGCCCTGCATGACCTCGTTTGCCCCGCGATCCACCCGCAGCGCCTGCCAGATGCACAGGAACATCGCGGCAATGACCGCCAGTTGCCCGATTTCGACCCCCACGTTAAAGCCGACAAGGGCGGACACAAATGTTTCTTCGGGCAGGCCGAACTGGGCAAGAACAGAGGCAAAGCCAAGGCCATGCAACAGCCCGAACACAAAGATCACGTAAGGCCGCCAAGGGCTGATCCCTTTCATGAATATGTT
The DNA here is from genome assembly GCA_964351055.1 of uncultured Loktanella sp. Lineage (GTDB taxonomy): Bacteria > Pseudomonadota > Alphaproteobacteria > Rhodobacterales > Rhodobacteraceae > Yoonia. The sequence continues at coordinate 11,040 of CAYGMX010000056.1, forward strand.
TTCGATGGCCACATAGGCGATGGACAGCGCGATCAACGGTTCGACAATGTCGATAAACGCGACACCAAAGGAGGCCTGCAGTGCATCATCAATAAAATCGGTGTATCCCAGTGCCGCCAGTGCCAAAGTGATCGTATCCGCCACGGTAAAAAGCGAAACCTGCAAAAGCAGCGGCCTGAAATGCGCCGCCAGAAAGAACAGGCCCAGCACAAAGAG
>CAYGMX010000057.1:0-4639 GCA_964351055.1 uncultured Loktanella sp.
GACCTACACAGCGCAGGATTTCGCAGGCGCATGGGTGCTGCACCGCACGATCCGCGACAATTTGCAGGGGCAAAGCGGGTCGCTGACGGGGCAGGCGGTCTTCACCCCAACCGACGGATTGCGTCTGGTTTATGCAGAGGAAGGGACGCTGGCGTTACACTCTGGCGCGACATTGGCTGCGTCCCGCCGGTATCTGTGGGATTTTGCCGATGGCGCGGTTGCCGTGTCTTTCGATGACGGGCGACCGTTTCACCGGTTCGTTCCCGCAGGCCATGCAGCGGGCACCGATCATCCCTGTGGCGATGATTTCTATACCGTGCGCTATGATTTCACCCAATGGCCGCGTTGGGTGGCTGTCTGGACAGTAACCGGACCGCGCAAGGACTATGTTTCGACATCAGTCTATCTGCCATCCGACTTGCGCCACGACGCGGCATAGGCAATAAAACCGTAACGGAATAAACAACAAGGGAGAGCGGCACATGGCCCTCGTTCGCAACGACATGGTTCTAACCGAGGCTTTTGGGCCATCGCAGGGGACGGCACTGCGCGTCAAGCAGGCGCTGATGGTGGTTTTGGGGATCGTCGCCCTGTCGATTATGGCCAAGGTCAAGATCCCGATGTGGCCTGTCCCGATCACAATGGGTACATTCGCGGTTCTGACGATTGGCGCGACCTATGGTCCGCGTCTGGGTCTTGCCACAATCCTTGGATACATGATTATCGGCGCCCTTGGATTTGATGTATTCGCCGGTTCATCGGCAGAAGCTGCGGGTCTGACATATATGATGGGCGGCACTGGCGGCTATCTGTTGGGCTATGTGCTGGCGACGTTGGCATTGGGTCTGGCGGCGCGCGCAGGCTGGGACCGGTCGGTCTTGATGATGGGCCTTGCCTTGCTGATCGCCAATGCGCTGATTTACCTGCCCGGTGTGGCATGGTTGAGCGTGCTTTACGGCAATGGCTTTGCGTGGTCGGTCGAGGTTGGCCTCACACCTTTCCTCATCGGTGATGCGTTGAAACTGGGCCTTGCGGCGCTTCTGGTGCCTGGTCTGTGGAAACTGATCGGTGATGCGCGCAAGTAAAACGCGCATGTTCCAAGAATTGAGAAGGCGCTGCATCCCGCAGCGCCTTTTGCTTTAGCCGAGGACAGTTTTGACGGTTGAAGACCGTTCCAGCGTCCGGTGCACGGGGCATTTGTCCGCGATCTCCAGCAATCGGTCACGTTGGTCTGCGCTGAGATCACCTTCCAAAAAGATGACCCGTTCAAAGTGGTCAACTTTCGCTCCGGGGTCGGCCGCATCTGCGGCGTGTTCCTTGGCGTGGGTGATGTCCACACGAACGCCAGACAGTGGCCAGCCCTTGCGACGCGCATACATGCGGATCGTCATAGAGGTACAAGCCCCCAGCCCCGCAGAGACAAGCCCATAGGGACTGAGCCCTTTGTCAGTGCCGCCGAACTTTGCGGGTTCATCGGCGCGCAGATGATGCGGCCCTGATTGCACGTCTTGCAGAAACCCATCTGCATCGGCTTCGACCACCCGCAAGATGCCCTCGGGCACCTCTGCGCTGGGTGGTGGCGTTTGCAGTTTCAGATACCGCCTTGACCATGCCGCAATCACATCTGCGGCGTATTCTGCATCAGCGGGGCGGGTGATGAGGTGGTCGGCATCATCAAGCGTGACAAAGCTCTTGGGGTGCTTTGCCGCGAGGAAGATATGCGATGCGTTTTCAAGCCCCACGGTCGCGTCAAGCGGCGCATGCAGCACCAGCAAAGCCGCGCCAAGTTTGCCGATGGCTTCGGTCAGGGCAGACTGCGAAATATCCTCGATAAAGCCTTTGCCGATCCGGAACGGGCGCCCTCCTAATGAGACTTCGGCCACGCCCTGATCGACGATGTCGGGGATAGCATCAGCAAAGTTATGGGTAACATGGGCGGGATCAAAGGGCGCGCCTATGGTGACAACTGCCTTGATTCCCGTCATCAATGGGGTGGCTTTCAAAACCGCAGCCCCGCCCAGTGAATGGCCGATGATGAGTGATGGCGGCATCCCGCGATCTTGCAGTGCTTGGTAGGCCGCCACCAGATCATCGACGTTGGAGGTAAAGCTTGTGTTCTCGAATTCACCTCCGGAATGGCCCAGCCCGGTGAAATCGAACCGCAAGACCGCGATCCCCATGGAGGCCAGACGGCCAGCGATCCGGCGCGCGGCGGTAATGTCTTTCGAGCAGGTAAAGCAGTGCGCGAATAACGCTGTCGCCAGATGCGGCCCGTTTGGCAGATCAAGCCGCGCATCAAGCATGTCACCCGCGTGCCCTTTGAAGGTGAGTTTTTCGGTTGGCATGGTCCTAGCCCCTCTTTCAACTAAGGACAGACATCGCCCGAGGGGGCGGGATGCACAACCCTCCTCGCCACCCCGTCGCAGCAAGGTGAGAGATGTTACGACGCTCTAATGCCCCATCAGGGCGGCATCATGCGGGTACTTTGTCAGGTTTTCATAGCCGTCTTCGGTGATCAGCACTTGATCTTCCAGCTTGATCGAGAAATCGCCGCCTTCGGGACTGATCAGCGCCTCGACGCAAAGCGTCATGCCGGGTTCGAGCGTGTAGTCAAACGCGCCTTCCACCATGTGATCGGGGTAGGCAACCAGCGGCCATTCATCACACAGGCCCACGCCATGCATCAGGCAGCCGTATTTCAGGTTCTGGTATTTGGGGGGCAGGACATGGGTATTGCGGCTCAGCGCGTCTATGGACACGCCGGGCTTGAGCATCTCCATATTGTGCCGGATATGTTCCACCCCGATCTGCATCGCTTCGATCATGTCGGCGCGCGGTTTGTGATCCCCGATCCACCATGTCCGGCTGATATCGATGCAGATGCCATAGGCGCCGATCAGGTCGGTATCAAAGGCGACGATTTCATTATTCTGGACAATCCGCCCGCCACATTCCTGAAACCACGGATTCGTACGCGGTCCGGATGACAGCAGGCGCGTTTCGATCCATTCACCACCCCGCCGTATGTTTTCGGCATGCAGCACGGCCCAGATATCATCCTCGGACATGTTTCCGCTCGGAACGCCGGCGCGTGCTGCATCTTCCATTGCGTGGCAGGCCGTTTCGCAGGCGTGGCTGGCACAGCGCATCGCAAGGATCTCATCAGGGCCTTTGATGCTGCGGGCTTTCTCGGTCAGTTCTTCGCCGGGTATGACGGTAAAGCCAACAGCCTCAAGCGCGCGTAAGCCGTGCAGCATGACCTTGTCGACGCCAAGACGCATATTGCCACCGCCGTGGGTAAGGGTCAGATCGCGGACCTCGTTGGCGAAGGCGTCCGCTGCCGGTTCCAGCTTGTCGCCGCGATCAAAATAGAACAGGTCCGCACCAGACCGTTGTTCGGCCACCAGCGGATTGAATTTGGACAGGAACATCGCGTTCTTGTAGTCCCACACCACCATGTAACCATCGGCGCAGACCAGACAGGCGCGAAAGGCGTTGTGTGTGTTCCAGAGCTGCATGTTGGTGCTGTCGGTTGCGTAACGGATGTTCAGCGGGTCGAACATCAGAACACCGCCATAGCCGCGGGCATTCACCGCATCGGTTAGCCGTTTGTGCCGAAAGGCGCGCATTGCAGGCAAGTTCGGAAGTTGTAACCCCGCAGCCTCCCATTCGCCAAAGGCCAGTCGGGTGGGGCCGATTTCCACGCGGTCTTGATCGTTGGGTGTGCCGTCAGCGAGGGTCGCGCCTCGCGTGGGGTCGATTTTGCGGGTATCGCGGTAGTGTGTGTTCATCGCAGGATCCTCGGCCACGGTCGTGTCGAGTATGCGAGAAACCTGGATTGAAAAATGTCAGATTTCGACATTTTTGCTGCGCAGATGGGCGCAAATGACTTTAGCGGATGCTGTTCATCTGCGTTGGTGCAAGGCCAAGGATTTCGAACAGCCCTATGGGGCCACCGAAAAGCGTGAAAAGGATGACGATGCCAATCAGGGCATAATAGACCAAGCGGGCCGTGCTGACTGTGCGCGCAGCGGCCCCGCCGGTCTGCTTTGACGGGGCTGATGCCGCGGCTTTGGCAGGTCGGGTTTGTGGTCTTGCTTGCTGACTTGCGGGCACCTTGCCGCCCCAAGGGGCCGTGCCTTGGCGTGGGCGCGCGAAGGTTGCAGCTTCTGCCAGTCCGGTTTCACTGCGCTTGGCAGACCCGCGATAGCTGGTCGAGGGACCTTTGTAGCGGACGTCAATGGGGTGGTAATCGGGCATGATGATCGGCTGCCTTGATGGGATTGTCCCGATCATTGGAACGCAGTTCGTAGCCATATGCAATAAGGGTGCGATAGCAGATGAAAACGGGGGACGGCGCAAGAAAAAAGCCCCGCCGGATTGCTCTGGCGGGGCTTTGTTTGCGCTGTCGGACTTAGCAGCTGTAGTACATCTTGTATTCTACAGGGTGCGGTGTGTGCTCGTAGGCGTAAACCTCTTCCCACTTCAGTTCCATATAGCCTTCCAGCTGGGATTTGGTGAAGACGTCACCGGCCAGCAGGAATTCATGATCCGCTTCGAGTTCTTCCAGCGCTTCGCGCAGGGAGCCGCAGACAGTCGGGATCGCTGCCAGTTCTTCCGGCGGCAGATCATAAAGGTC
>CAYGMX010000057.1:4649-11241 GCA_964351055.1 uncultured Loktanella sp.
CCGCCGCCGGGCCCGGGGCGATCTTGTTCTTGATGCCGTCAAGGCCGGCCATCAATAGGGCTGCAAAGCACAGGTAGGGGTTTGCTGCCGGATCGGGGAAACGGGCCTCGACACGCTTTGCCTTGGGGTTTTCGGCCCATGGGATACGAACGCAGCCCGAGCGGTTACGTGCGGAATAGGCGCGCAGAACAGGGGCCTCGAAGCCGGGGATCAGGCGCTTGTAGCTGTTGGTGGAGGGGTTGGTGATCGCGTTCAGCGCCTTGGCGTGCTTGAGGATACCGCCGATGAAGTACAGTGCTTCCTGCGACAGGTCTGCATATTTGTCACCTGCGAAAAGCGGCTTGCCGTCCTTGAAGATCGACATGTTCACGTGCATGCCGGTGCCGTTGTCGCCCGAGATCGGCTTTGGCATGAAGGTTGCCGATTTGCCGTAGGCTTGCGCGACGTTATGGATCACGTATTTGTATTTCTGGATCTCGTCGGCCTGGTGGGTCAGCGTGCCGAAGATCAGGCCCAGTTCGTGCTGGCAAGACGCCACTTCGTGGTGGTGCTTGTCGACCTTCATGCCCATCCGCTTCATGGTGGAGAGCATTTCAGAGCGCATTTCCTGAGCATCGTCGATCGGGTTCACTGGGAAATAGCCGCCTTTGACGCCCGGGCGATGGCCGGTGTTGCCCATCTCGTATTCGGTGTCGGTGTTCCATGCGCCGTCGATTGCATCGACCTGATAGGACACTTTGTTCATGGACACCTGAAAGCGGACGTCGTCGAAGACAAAGAATTCAGCTTCGGGGCCGAAGTAGGCGGTGTCGCCGATACCTGAGGCCTTGAGGTATTCCTCGGCTTTGACAGCGGTGCCGCGTGGATCGCGGTCATATGCTTCCATCGTGTCGGGTTCGACGATGTTGCAGTTGATGCAAACAGTTTTTTCGGAATAGAACGGATCGACATAGGCGGTGCTTGCCTGTGGCATCAGTTTCATGTCCGACTGGTCAATCGATTTCCAGCCCGCGATGGACGAGCCATCAAACATGAAGCCTTCTTCGAGGAAGTCTTCGTCGACGAGGTCAGCGACGACTGTGACGTGCTGAAGTTTGCCGCGCGGATCGGTGAAGCGGATGTCGACGTAGTCGGCCTCTTCGTCTTTGATGAGTTTCAGAACAGCTTTGTTGTCCATCAGGTGTTACCTTTCTTCCGTGTCTGTTTTGATGTTTGCCCGTTCCGGCTGCAGCGCGGAACCCCGTTTTTTCAGCAAGAGGCCCCGGACATTATCCGGGGCGGGACATTCTTTGCGTCAGAGTGCTTCGTCGCCGGTTTCACCGGTTCTGATGCGAATGGCTTGTTCAATGGAGGAGACGAAGATTTTGCCGTCACCGATCTTGTCGGTCTTTGCAGCGGCAATGATAGCCTCGATGGCGTTGTCCACCTGATCGTCGGCCAGAACCACCTCGATTTTGACCTTTGGCAGGAAATCAACGACATATTCTGCGCCGCGATATAGTTCTGTGTGGCCTTTTTGCCGCCCGAACCCCTTTACCTCGACAACCGAGAGCCCCTGTACGCCGACCTCTTGAAGCGCTTCTTTGACTTCGTCGAGCTTGAACGGTTTGATGATCGCTTCGATTTTTTTCATCGCCCTGCGACTCCCCCTTTGGTGTTTCGTCAGTGGTCAGACCATTTCTCTTGCATATGAACAATTCGTGGCGGAACCTCAGCGCAAGCTGCCTGAGCGAAACGCTATATGTTGCCTAAAATTTGTGCAAGTTGTGTGTTTTGCGGGCGGTATGAGAACTTATGATGTAAAGCCGATGACCGAACTGCTAACTGCCGCCCAAATGCGGGCTATCGAACACGCCGCAATCAATGCGGGTGCGGTGACGGGGCTTGATCTGATGGAACGCGCGGGGCGCGGCGTGCTAGACGCGATTTTCGAGGAATGGCCAGGTCTCGCGTCTGATGCGGGTTTGGCTGGGGGCCAGCCCCCAGACCCCCGGGATATTTCTGCTCAAAAGAAGCAACGGCGCCGTGCTGTGGTTTTATGTGGGCCAGGAAACAACGGCGGAGACGGTTTTGTCGTTGCGCGGCTGCTGAAAGAAGCAAAGTGGGACGTGACGGTTTATCTTTATGGCGATGCGGGACGCTTGCCGCCCGATGCGGGGGTCAATTACGCGCGATGGATCGCGATGGGGGAGGTCCATGCGCTTTCTGACGTGGACCCGCCGGAGTTTGCCTATCACGATTTGGTCATTGATGCCTTGTTCGGCACCGGCCTGACGCGTCCGCTTGCGGGTTTGGGCCATGTCTTGCGCGATCTGTGCAATTGTGTCGATGCAGGTGCAGGGCGAAGCTTGCAAGACCGTCTGCCGCACTGGCCGCCTGTTGTGGCGGTCGATCTGCCATCGGGGGTCTGTTCCGACAGCGGTCGCGTGCTGGCCCTGGAAGAGTTTACCACGCATGGCGGGGCGCGGGCGGCCTGTGCGGTTGCTGATTTGACGGTCACTTTCCATGCGCGCAAGCTGGGGCAGATGTTGGTCCTTGGCCCAGAGGCCTGTGGCAGGATCACCTGCGTTGATATCGGTATTGTGCCGCCTGCGTCCCGCGCCATTCCAGTCGCGCAGATAGTGAGGCAGGCCTCAGCCGGTGGCGCGCAGGTCCGGCGGCAGGGGCATAAATACGACCACGGTCATGCGCTCTGCCTTTGTGGTGGGGTCGGCAGTGGTGGTGCAGCCCGACTTGCCGCGCGGGCTGCATTGCGCGTCGGGGCAGGGGCGGTCACACTGGGTTGCCCGCCGGCGGCCTTGATCGAGAATGCTGCACGGCTGGACGCGGTCATGCTGCGCAGGGTGGATGATGCGGCAGTTCTTGTTCAGGTGCTCGCGGATAAGCGGATCAACGTGATTTGCCTTGGTCCCGGTTTGGGAACGGGAACGCATGAGGCGGCACTCCTGGTATCGGTTCTTGGTGAGGCAGAGCCGCGCGCTGTGGTTCTCGATGCGGATGCGCTGACGCTGTTGGCGCGGGATCCGGCGCTTTTTGATAGGCTGCATGACAGATGTGTCCTGACGCCCCATGCCGGTGAGTTTGCGCGGCTCTTTCCCGATATCGCCGCGAAGCTAGACGCACCTGCGACGAGTGGCCCCGCCTATTCGAAGGTTGACGCCACCCGCGAGGCGGCAAAGCGGGCAGGGTGTGTGGTGCTGTTCAAGGGGCCGGATACCGTGATTGCGGACCGATCTGGGCGGAGCTCTGTCAATGCCTCAGCCCATGACCGCAGCGCCCCGTGGTTGGCGACAGCCGGATCGGGGGATGTTCTGGCGGGGTTCATCACCGGCTTGCTTGCACGGGGTTTCACGCCGCTGCAGGCGGCAGAGTCCGGGGCATGGCTGCATACGGAATGTGCTGTGTCGTTCGGGCCGGGCCTGATTGCGGAGGACTTGGCCGATGAACTGCCCAAAGTCTTTCGTACCTTGGGCGTTTGAGGCGATTTTTCCCCTCGCATCCCCCGCTGACCTTTGCTAGACAGCGCGCAACTCGGGGCAGGCCCAAAAACCTGCCCCTTTTGATAATGCGGGTGTGGCGGAATTGGTAGACGCACCAGATTTAGGTTCTGGCGCCTTTGGCGTGGGGGTTCAAGTCCCTTCACCCGCACCAAGTTTGTAAAAGAAGGACAGCACATGCAGGTCACCGAGACCCTGAACGAAGGCCTCAAGCGCGGATATGCGATCACCGTCACGGCGGCCGAACTTGACGCCAAGGTTGAAGAGAAGCTGAAAGAAGTACAGCCCAACATCGAAATGAAGGGCTTTCGCAAAGGCAAAGTTCCGATGGCGCTGCTGCGCAAGCAGCACGGCCCCCGCCTGATCGGCGAAAGCATGCAGGAAGCGATCGATAGTGCGCTGTCGTCCCATCTTGAGGCCACTGGCGACCGTCCTGCGGCCCAGCCCGAGATGAAGATGACCAACGACGACTGGAAAGAGGGCGACGACGTGATGGTCGATGTGTCCTATGAGAAGTTGCCCGAGATTGCAGAGGTCGATTTCAGCAAGATCAAGCTGGAGCGTCTGGTTGTGAAAGCTGACGCTGATTCTGTGAAAGAGGCGCTGGACAATCTGGCCGAGAGCCCGCAGGCCGTGACCTATGAGACCAAGAAGACCCAAGCCAAGGATGGCGATCAGGTCGTTCTGGATTTTGTCGGCAAGATTGATGGCGAACCCTTCGATGGCGGTGCTGCCGAAGATTACCCCCTTGTTCTTGGCTCCAATTCCTTCATCCCCGGTTTCGAAGATGGCCTGTTGAAGGTCAAAGCCGGTGATGAAAAGGATGTTGAGGTGACCTTCCCTGAGGATTATCAGGCGGCGAACCTTGCAGGCAAGGTCGCGGTCTTTTCCTGCACGATCAAGGAAGTCAAAGGCCCCAAGAAGCCCAAGATCGACGACGAATTGGCCAAGAAATTCGGCGCAGAGGATCTTGAAGCCCTTAAAGCACAGATCACCGAGCGTCTGGAAGCCGAATACACCGGTGCGTCACGCGCGATTGCCAAGCGCGGCCTGCTGGATGCGCTTGACAAGAAGGTCAAGTTCGATCTGCCCGCATCTTTGGTCGAGGCCGAGGCAAACCAGATTGCCCACCAGTTGTGGCATGAGGAAAACCCTGATGTTCAGGGGCATGATCATCCTGAAATTACCCCGACCGAAGAGCACCTGTCCTTGGCCGAGCGTCGCGTCAAGCTGGGCCTGTTGCTGGCCGATATCGGTCAGAAGGCCGAGGTTAAAGTGACAGATCAGGAAATGACGCAGGCGATCATGAACCAGGCGCGCCAGTATCCCGGACAAGAGCGCCAGTTCTTTGAATTTGTGCAGCAAAATGCACAGTTCCGCCAGCAGTTGCAGGCCCCGCTGTTCGAGGACAAGGTTGTGGACCATATCTTTGCCCTCGCCGCGATGAAGGACAAAGAAGTCAGCAAAGACGACTTGCAAAAAGCAATCGAGAAGCTTGAAGAAGAATAAGTCCTGATATTCAAGATATTAGATGAAGGCGCCTTTCGGGGTGCCTTTTTCGTTTGTGGGGCAGGACTGATCCACGACGGGATTTTGACCCGTAGCTGTTTGCCATGGCGACCGTCTGGTTTGGACGGGCAGCTGATCATGGTCAGGCCCGCCGTGCAAAAAATCTGATCTGATGATTGCCCAATTGTCTTGCGCGCCTAAGTCAAGCAGATGCAGGATATTCCCCAGATCGCTTTATCGGTGCGTCAGCCTTGGGCTTGGGCGATTGTCACGGGCCACAAGAAGATCGAGAACCGCTCTGCGGGGTCGATCAGGGCAGGGCGTATGGTTTGCGGGAGAATTGCAATCCACGCGGCGACCGGATTGAAACAGGATGAATTCGACTGGGGCGCGTGGCGTTTGCAACAGCATGGCGTGACTTGTCCACGGCCTGATGTGCTCGTGCGGGGGGCAATCATTGGTGCGGTGGATGTTGTTGATATCGTTTCCGAAAGTGACAGCCCTTGGTTTGGCGGGCAGATGGGGCTGGTTTTGGAAAATGCCATGGCCTGCGATCCAATCCCCTGTGTCGGGGCTTTGGGATATTTCTTTTGGGAACCGGCAGCCGATTTTGCGCCGGTCAAGCCATGGATGTCACTCTGGGGTGGCGGGGCTGCATCGTTGTTTGGCGATCTGGAACCGGTCTGGCGCAGCGCACCCAAAAGGCCGTTTGGCGGGGGCAAGTGATCGCCCCGCCATATGCCTAAAGTACGGCCCGCTGCGCAGTTGCGGCCCGCAGGAATAGGCTGAGCCGCACCTTGGGACTTGGTTCCTACATCAGCGATGTGATGTTGATACCCACAGTCAAAGCGCCGACAGCTTCGCCGGTTTGTTGATCCACAACTGTCAGGGAAACCTGCCCCTGCACCTCTTGAGTCGAGGCGTCAAGCTCGACATCGCCGATATGGACTGCTGCGGCACCCAGTGGATAAGTTTCTGTGAACTTTGCCTCGTCACCCTGCCAGTAATCCGATGTTGGCGCAGAGGCTGCGACATTCAATCCGCGTGCATCCATGACAAAGGCTTCGGTGATGGCACCACCGGACTGTGCAACCTGTGTTCTGAGGAAATCGGCAGCGGCGTTTGTAACCACGCCTACGATAATCTCTGCGTCGGGAATGCCTTCGTAGGCGCGCCAGAGGCTATCCATTTCGTCGATCTTTGCCTGATCGTACTGCGCCGTTTGTGCATTCTGGGCAATGATCGCCTGCACGATCACCGGATCGTTGGCCCAGGTGCTGATGTTGCTTTCAAGGTAAGACTGCATCGCAGCCTGAACTTCGTCTGCGTGCAATTGCGTGGCGCTTGCCACAAGGGTGGCAAGGCAAAAACCGATGTGTTTCATGTGTGATCCTTTGCTCAGATCGCAAGCGCGACCAGTTTCAACTGAACGGCACTTTGGCGCAGTGGCGCTAAGAAAGGATGAAGACCCGCCAAAAACAGGCGTTGGTCCAAGACGCAGACGAAAAAGGCCGCCCCCGAGCGGGAGCGGCCTGATCTTTTGGTGCAAGTGTAGAAGAGTACTCGGAGTCAGTTGCGGGAGGTGG
>CAYGMX010000058.1:0-11197 GCA_964351055.1 uncultured Loktanella sp.
TTGCCAACGCGCTGGATCATTCGCGCGATCTGGTTGCTGCGGGTGTGCCGGTGGTGGGGGTTTGTGCTGCCGGTATCCTGATCCGTGCGGTTGCGCCGCTTTTGGCTGACAAGACCACAGAGCCGCCGGTTATTGCCGTATCAGATGATGGTGCCGTGGTTGTGCCGCTCTTGGGCGGGCATCGCGGGGCCAACCGGTTGGCAGCCCAGATTTCGGCAGCTTTGGGTGCGGTTGCGGCTGTGACGACCGCAGGAGATGTGGCACTTGGTGTGGCGTTGGACGAACCGCCCATGGGCTGGCGTCTTGTCAACCGTGCAGATGCAAAGGGCGCTATGGCTGCCCTTTTGTCCGGTGGTGGTGCACAGGTCATAGGCGATGCGCCTTGGCTGATGGATTTGCCACATGGGGATGCCGTGCGTTTGTCCTGTTCGATGGCGCGGCAGTCTGATTTGGGTCCGACGCATCTGCAATTTGCTCCACAGCGGTTGACCCTTGGCGTTGGTTGCGCGCGCAACTGCGATCCGGCGGAATTGGCGGAACTGGTGGCGGGCGTACTGGACGAGGCCAATGTCGCGCCCGAAGCCATCCATTCGGTCAATACGATCACGCTGAAGGCGGATGAGCCTGCGATCATTGCATTGGCCAAAGCCTTTGACGTGCCACTGCGCCTGTTCGAGGCCGCAGAACTGGAAGCCGAGACCCCGCGCCTTGCTACCCCGTCCGATGTGGTCTTTGCCGAGGTCGGTGCGCATGGCGTGTCCGAGGCGGCAGCCCTTGCACAGGCTGGGGATGCTGGAGAGTTTCTCGTGACCAAGCGCAAGACGGCCAATGCGACCTGTGCCTTGGTGGTCGGTCCGGCCCCCCTGACCGAGATGAAAGGCCGCGCGCGCGGGCGTCTGTCCGTTGTGGGTATCGGGCCGGGGCAAGCCGCATGGCGCACGCCAGAAGTGTCGCGGTTGGTATTAGAAGCCGAAGAACTGGTGGGTTACGGGCTTTATATTGATTTGCTGGGGCCACTGGCCATTGGCAAGGACCGGTCCGATTTCCCGCTTGGCGGGGAAGAGGACCGGTGCCGCTATGCGCTGGAACAGGCGGGCAAGGGCAGGAACGTCGCTTTGGTCTGCTCGGGTGATGCGGGCATTTACGCCATGGCGGCGCTGGTGTTCGAACTGCTTGATCGCGGACCGGGCCAGATGGGCGTTTCAGATGCAGCGCGCCGTGTTGATGTTGTCTGTTCGCCCGGTGTTAGCGCCTTGCAGGGGGCTGCGGCCCGTGCTGGCGCCCCTCTGGGTCATGATTTCTGCGCGATTTCGTTGTCGGACCTGCTGACCCCACGCGAGGATATCGTCAAGCGCCTCAACGCTGCGGCGCAGGGTGATTTTGTGATCGCATTCTATAATCCGGTGTCACTGCGCCGCCGGACCCTTTTGGCCGAGGCCCGTGATATCCTGTTGCAGCATCGCCCGCCTGACACGCCGGTCATGTTGGCATCGTCGCTTGGGCGGCCGGAGGAATATGTCCGCTATCACCGCTTGGATGAACTGCAGGTCGATGAGGTGGATATGCTGACCCTGGTGCTTGTCGGGTCATCCCATTCGCGGCTGGCACAATTGGGTGAAGGGCCGCGCATGTACACGCCGCGTGGCTATGCCCGCAAGATTGACGGCGATCTGGCAGTCTGATGCCATGAAACGGAAAGGGATGCTGTGACTGTTTTCTTTATTGGTGCCGGACCTGGCGACCCCGAATTGCTAACGATCAAGGCTGCACGGATCATCGGGGAATGCCCTGTGTGTCTTTATGCAGGGTCGCTGGTGCCCGCCGAGGTCGTGGCCTGTGCGCCCGCTGATGCGCTGGTTATGGATACCGCGCCCATGACATTGGATGACACGCATGGGGTGATCATGGAAGCCCATGCCAGAGGTCAGAATATTGCCCGCGTCCATTCGGGTGATCCGTCGCTTTATGGTGCGATTGCCGAACAGATCCGCAGGCTCAAGGCGGATGGGATTGATTACCAGATCATCCCTGGTGTGCCTGCCTATGCAGCGGCGGCGGCAGCTTTGGGGACGGAACTGACCATTCCGGAAGTCGCGCAATCCATTATCCTGACCCGCATGTCGATGAAATCGACGGGGATGCCTGCGGGTGAAACGCTTGAGAATTTCGCGCGTACCGGCGCGACACTCGCGATCCATCTGGGCATCCGCGCCCTGCGCGAGATCGAGCGGCAACTGGTGCCATTTTATGGGGCCGATTGTCCGGTGGCGGTGATCTACCGTGTCGGCTGGCCGGATCAGTTGATCATTCGCGGCACTTTGACGGATGTGCGCGAAAAGGTCCGCACTGCGAAAATCACCCGCACGGCGCTGATCCTTGTCGGCCCCGCCTTATCCGATTCGCACGGGTTCCCGGACTCGGCCCTGTATGATGCTGCCAAGCCGCATGTCCTGCGGCCGCGCGTGAAGGCCTGATTTCAAGGCGTTGCCGCACTGCGGCGGATTTTGTTACTTGATATTTACCTTTGTCGGGTCATGCTGGTCCCAGTCTGGAGGGGCTTGGTATGTTTACGTTTTTACCTGATGCGGTTCGTCAGGGTCTGGAAGAAGCCCGCAAGGCCGCGTTGAAGCGCAAGGATCGGCTGTCTGTGCACGATGGGGATAATACCTATCGCATTCGCCGTTTCTGGGACGGGGGCTTTGCCCTTGATCTTGACGGATCAGAACGATTGCGCGGGCACGTTGATATCTATGACGGGCCGAAACATCTGTATCAGTGCCTTGTCGTATCGTCGATCGACGAAGATGACGAGCGGGTCTTCGAGTTCAAATGGCTGACCCCTGTGGCTGACCGCCCCGCCGCCGATTTTGTCCGCCCTGATTTCGTTCCCGCCGGGCTGATTGGTCGCTAGGGTCAGGACCCTAGGCACCTACTGCAGGTCTGCGAAGGCTGCTTTCATACGCGCAACCGCCTCTTGAACCACGGATGTTTGGGTGGCGAGGTTGAACCGCATGAAGGTTTCGCCTCCGGCACCGAAGGTGGGCCCTGGTGAAACGGCAATCTTGGCTACATCCCTGATGCGGGCGGCTATTTCGTCATGGCTCATACCGGTTCCCGAAAAGTCGACCCACCCCAGATAGGTGGCCTGCAGGGGCATCGACCAGACACCGGGGATGGCGTTGATACCTGCATCAAAGATTTCCCTGTTTGTTTGCAGGTGCGCCACCTGCGCGTCGGCCCATTCTGCGCCTTGCGGTGAATAGGCGGCGGTAATCATCGCTATCCCCAATCCCGATGGCTTGTAGTCCAACATGTTCAGGCGAGCCCGCATGTCTGCGCGCAGTTTTTCGTCCGGTATGATCATGTTGCCTGTCCGCTGGCCCGCGATATTAAATGTCTTTGACGCAGCAGTCAGATAAACCGTGTTGTCCATCTGGTCGGGTGCGGCAACGGCCATCGGAACGAATTCATGACCCGCATAGACAAGATCGTGGTGAATTTCGTCGCTGATGAACAACATGCCGTTCTTGCGTGCAAAGGCGGCGACGGCGCGCAGTTCTTCGGCGGTCCAGACCCGCCCCGAGGGGTTTTGTGGCGAACACCAGATCAACAGCTTTTCGGCACCTGTCAGCCGGTTCTGGGCGTCGTCAAGATCAAGCACATAGGTGTCGCCTTCGCGTTTGAGCGGGCATTCGGTCACGCGGCGACCGGCCTTGTTCACCCTAATTGCAAATTCATGATAGACAGGCGTAAAGATCGCTGCCGCATCGCCGGGCGCAGACCATACGTCAAGGCAAAGCGCAATCGCGTTACCAAGCCCTTGTGTCGTGAGAATCCAGTCGGTTTCAATGTCCCAGCCATGGCGCGTTTTCATCCACCACGCGATTGCATCGAGATAGGCGCTGTCTTCAAGCCTATACCCGAAAACACCGTGGTTTACCGCCTGTTGCAGCGCCTCGAGTACACAAGGCGCTGTAGGGTAATCAGAGTCAGCCGTCCACATCGCCAACCCGTCATCAGGCGAGACACCGAACAGTTTTTCCATCAGGTCCCATTTCGTGCAGGCAGTATTGCGACGGTCGATGGGGGTGTTGAAAGACATGGGGCTGCTCCGGTTTGTTTGCGCCAAATTGGGGGGATGCGGCAGGGTGTGCAAGTCGATTTTCGGCATCGGCTTGCGATGGCGGCGGTGACCGACTAAATCACTGCCATGACCTTGCGAAACATCCTTATTCACCCCGATCCGCGCCTTAAAAAGGTGACCCGCCCGATTGCATCGGTCACAGATGAGCTGCGCCAATTGGCCGATGATATGCTGGAAACGATGTACGATGCGCCCGGCATCGGATTGGCCGCGCCGCAGGTTGCTGTGATGAGCCGGATGATCGTGATGGATTGCGCCAAAGAAGATGACGCCACACCCGAACCGATGGTTCTGATCAACCCCGAGGTGGTCTGGACGTCGGAAGAACGCTCGGTTTACGAAGAAGGCTGTCTTTCCATACCAGAGCAATATGCCGAAGTTGAACGCCCCTCAGAAGTCGAAGTGGCGTGGATGGATCTAACGGGCAAAGCCCGCCGCGAACGGTTCGACGGGCTTTGGGCCACCTGCGTCCAGCACGAGATCGACCATCTGGACGGGCGGCTTTTCATCGACTACCTGCGCCCTTTGAAACGGCAAATGATCACCCGCAAGATGGAAAAACTGAAGCGCGAAATGGCGCGGGGCTAGCAGTTTGCCGATACGCAATCTTTGTTTCGAGGGTGATCCGGTCTTGTTGACGGTCGCACAGCCTGTTGTCCGATTTGATGCAGGTCTTGCTGATCTTGTCAGCGATATGTTCGAAACGATGTACGCGGCCCCCGGTCGCGGGCTTGCCGCGCCGCAGGTTGGTGTCAGCGAACGCGTTTTTGTTATCGATACAACGTGGAAAGACGCGGAACCGGAACCGATGATCTTTGTGAACCCGCAGATCGTTGCGCAGTCGCAAGAAACGTCGACGGGGACTGAGGCCTGCCTTTCCATTCCGGGCAAGAGCTTTCAGGTGTCGCGCCCTGTTTGGGTGGATATGGCATGGCAGGATTTGGACGGGGTGTCCCACAGTGGCCGATTTGAAGCGGTGAATGCCGTTTGCCTGTGCCACGAACTTGACCATCTGGACGGCATCTTGATCACACAGACCGGAACGCTGATATGAGCCACCGCCCCTACGTGATGTGGCCGCACCCCGCTTTGCGCAAGACCGCCAGACCTGTCGATGCGGTGACAGACGATGTGCGCGAGATCTGGGAAGAAATGATCCGCGCGATGGATACCATGCCCGGCGTCGGCTTGGCCGCCCCGCAACTGGGCATCGATATGGCCTTGGCGGTTGTGGACGCCTCTCAAACGCGCGGCCAAGCTATGCGACTGGCAAACCCGCAGATCCTGTTCAGCAGTGTCGAACCGCGTGATCACGAGGAAGGATCGCCCAATCTGCCCGGTGTCTGGGCCAAGATCACGCGCCCCCGCGCCGTGACGGTGCGGTTTCTGAATGACAAAGGTCAGTGGGACCGCAAGGAATTCGTCGGGCTTTGGGCGACATCGGTGCAGCATCAGATTGACCATCTGGCCGGCAAGATGTTCTTTGACCATCTGACACGGGTGAAACGCGATATGCTGCTCAAGAAGGCGCGCAAACTTTCAGGGCGCTAAGGGCAGGGTGCGAGTGGCGCAAACTTGACGGGACAGCAAATAGGGGGTGCCGATGCGTGTGATCTTTATGGGGACACCTGATTTTTCGGTGCCGGTTCTGGATGCTTTGGTTGCAGCGGGGCACGATATTGCCGCCGTTTATTGCCAGCCTCCGCGCCCCGCAGGACGTGGCAAGAAAGACCGGCCATCGCCGGTGCAGCAAAGGGCCGAGGCGCTGGGTTTGCCTGTGGCCCATCCAGTCTCTTTGAAATCTGCCGATGCGCAGGCCGCGTTTGCGGGTCTGGATGCCGATGTGGCCGTTGTCGTGGCCTATGGTCTGATCTTGCCACAAATCATTCTGGACACCCCGCGGCATGGTTGCGTGAATATCCATGCGTCGCTTTTACCACGTTGGCGCGGTGCGGCACCAATCCATCGCGCGATCATGGCAGGGGATACGCAGACCGGCATTTGCATCATGCAGATGGAGGCCGGTCTGGATACCGGTCCTGTCCTGCTGCGTCAGAGCACACCGATCGGGCCGCAAGAAACCACCGGCATGTTGCATGACCGTTTGTCGGCGATGGGGGCCGGTTTGGTTGTGACGGCACTTGCGGACCTACCCCACCTGACCCCCGAAAAGCAAAGGGAAGACGGGGTGACTTACGCAGCCAAGATCAACAAGGCCGAGGCCCGGATCGATTGGTCGCGTACCGCGTCCGAAATCGACCGCTTGATCCGTGGCCTGTCACCTTTTCCGGGCGCATGGTGTGAAATTGCCGGTGAGCGGGTCAAACTGCTGGGGTCACGGTTGGCCGAGGGCGCAGGCGATCCGGGGGAGGTCTTGCGCGGATTTGTGATTGCTTGTGGTGATGACGCTGTCGAAATCACCTCTGCACAGCGCCCCGGCAAGAAGGCAATGCAGGCGCAGGATGTGCTAAAAGGCCTGTCTTTGGGTCAGTTTGTCGGCTGAAGCAGGTTGTTTTGCAACGTTTTGGCGTTCATTTGCAAAGAACCGCCTGCGTGACGTTTTCCCCTTCCTGTCCACGGTGCTATGAGGGGATTCGAATTGACCAAGGTAAAGTGATGAACACGTTGACGAATTTGACACGCCGATCTTTCGGGGCAATGGCCTTGGCTAGTACTGCTGCAGCCTGCGCGCCGCGCGCGCCATTGAATGCGATCGTAGAAATCCCGCAGATGAACTTTGTCGAAGGCTACGGCCCGATAGAAGACGCAGGCTATATGCTGCCGGGGATCCCTGCGGAATATCTGCAAGGCGTGAACAGGCGTATGACCGGTATTTACAATGGAGAGGCCGGTCCAAATACGCTGGATGTCGATCCCTACGCCAAGTTTCTTTATCACGTGCGTGCCGACGGGACGACCACCCGCTATCCGGTTGGCGTGGGCCGTGCAGGGCGTTCAATTCGTGGCTCTGCAACCATGAAATTAAAGCGAAAATGGCCCGGCTGGACACCGACGCAGAACATGCTGCGCACGGAACCAGAAGTTTACGGTGATTTTCGCGCCGGCATACCGGGCGGACTACGCAGCCCCTTGGGTGCGCGCGCGCTTTATCTCTATAGAGGCAGCCGTGATACCTATTACCGCATCCACGGCACCAACGATCTGGAATCGATTGGTAATTCGGGGTCGGCGGGCTGTATCCGCATGTTCAATCAGGATGTGATCCATCTGTATGACCAGATCGAGGCCCCGATGCGTGTTCTGATCCGCTCGCCCGAAGAATCGCTGCGTGTCGATCTTGAAAACTTCGGGCGCGGTATTGAACTGCCGCCAAAAATCATCTCGGCCGAGGAACTGCTGGGGCCGGAAGCCGAAGCTGCAGACCGCCCGCCGCAGTTTGATGAACCCGCAGATGTCTAGAGCCGGATGACATAGTCCTTGACGGTCGTTTCAACGACTTCCCACGTCCCGCGAAATCCGGGCCGGATGATGTAGCTGTCGCCTGCATGCAAGGTAACGGCAGCGCCTTTGTCGTCTTGGATGACCGAAATGCCTGACAGGATGTGGAAATACTCCCATTCGTCATAGACGATTCGCCATTTTCCCGGCGTGGACTGCCAGATGCCCGCGTACAGCCCATCCGTTTCTTCTATGTTCCATGTCGTGAACTCTGGATCGCCCGCGATGATCCGGTCAGGCGCGGGTCGGTCAGTCTGTGGTGTCGCGCGGTCCTTGGCGACAATCTGCATCAGGTCAGGCATCACGTTTCGCTTTTCTGTCTTGTGGGAATCCTTGGGGTGTTTTTGGACTGTGGCGCAGCGCAAAGGCTGGGTAAAGCAGTGAAAGCGCAGCGATTGCACGCATTTGCGCGCCCGCACCCTTCACATTGGGCCGGACGTGGTCATATACTTTCGCACAAGGTTATTTTCAGGAGCCCGCAATGTCCAATTTCGAGACCCAGATCGAGGAATCCCAAGCGCAGGTTGCCGCGGCACAAAGCAAAATTTCAGAACTGACCAGCCGGATCGAAATGGCACGTGTCAAAATGGCGGAAGGGACGGACATTTCCGTTGATATTGAAAACGCCAGTCTTGAAGATGTACATGCCCATACAGAGTTGATGAATGCCAATATCGCTGAACTGATCATGGGGCTGGATGACGTGACCACGGCGTTTTCCAAAGACTTTGACGAGATGCGCACAAAAACCGGCATGGAAAGTCTGATCGGCATTTTCAGCAAGGCCAAGGCCGACAGTATGCGCCAAGAGCGGATGCGGACCGCCTCGATCGACGACAAGTTGCAGGACCTGATCAGCAAGTCCGACGTCATCATGAAGCTGTTGGAGGGTCAGTTGAACATCCTCAACGAGCAGAAAGTCAGTGTGGAAACCAATCTGACCGGCACTTTGGAAGAGCGCGAAATGACTGTCGGGACGCTCGAGGCGCTCCGCTCAGAAATTCTTGCGATGGACCCCAAGATCATCACGCTCGAAAACAAGATATCCGTGGAGCAGGACGCCGCCGCCCGCACCAAGCTGGAGACAGAGCTTGCAGCCCTGAACGGCAAGTACAACGAGATGATCCAGAACGAACAGGTCCAACTGGCCAAGAGCCAGACGCTGGAACGCTATATCGAAAAGGGCAAGACATGGATCGACAGTTTGCAGAATCAGGCGGCCACCCAGATGGTCCTGATCAACAAACTGCAGACAGATACCAAACAGCGGGTGGTTTTGTATGACGCCTTGTCCAAGTCCCTGAAAACAGCACAACAGCAGGACGTGGCCCACCGGATCAACGAGATCGGAGTCAAGACCGATCAAGAGGCGCAGTCAGCCATGGCCGCGATCGGTTCCGCCACCAATGCGCGGATGGCCGATATGCTGGAAGCCCACGAGGATCACATGGTCTTTGCCCGCGAGGTGCTGGAAGCAAAGGCGAAGGCGGATGAACGCTTTGTCCGCCGCTTTCAGGAAATCGTGAAGAAGCACGACAGCAACCAGTATGGCGTGGAGTAGGGTGGGTCCAACCTACCTTGCGGTGACATGAGCGGGATAACTGACCTTCAAGCCGACCATATGAAGCTGGAAGATACCCGCGTCACCCGCCGGTATTTTGGAAAGTTCTCCAAGATCACCGGCTATCTGACCAAAGTGGCGGCAACGATGGAGGCCGAGGGCCGCTTTGATCGCCAAGAAATCGATGTGCTGGCCCGCTATCTGGTGGGGCTGAACTGGACCTTTACGGCACTGGCCCACAAATACCATTTCGCTGGCCGCTATGAATATGCTGGCAAACTGACCTTTGACCGGCATGAAAGCGGATTTCCTGTCTATCAAGAGCTGCTGGAAATGGCGAATGACGCACTTCAGGCAGAGCGCCACTTGGCATCCCAGCCCAGTGCCGAAGAACTCAAAGATCAGATGGTGCGCGTGATCCTGAGCGATCAGCAAATTCCCTCGCGCCTGCAATACGCCTTGTCCCAGCGCCTTTACTACGAAGAACTGGCACGGGGTGACCAGTTTTGGGCACGCAACGATCCACAGTGTATCTGGCGCGGCAACGACGGGGACCGCCGCAGGTTTCTTGTGCATTGGGCTGTCTATGACAGTCAGGTGAACCTGCCGACGGTTTACTTGATGGAACTGGAGGATACAGGCCGCACAGGGCTGCCCAAGGACCAGAACCGCTGGCCCGAAGCACAGGCGCATTTGATGGCGCAGTCCTTGGCGCATCTGAAATTGCTCACGATAGCCAAGGGTTTCGATGAGGATTTTGACGACCTTCACCCAACGCGATTGCGCCGCTTTCACATCGGACCGATGTATAGTAACGCTTTCACCCGCCAAAGCGGGCCGCTGCGCGATGTCCTGAAGGCCGCAAATGCGCCAGCAGGTGAAGACTGGGCGCTGGTCTGGACCGAGGAAGAACTGGTTTCCGACCGCGTTGAGAAAGTGAAGTCAGGATGGTTTGGATCCGTCGAGCGGCAGATTTTTGCGCTTGATCCCTTTGCGGGCGGTGGCGCTGAAAGCGGTGCCAGCAGGATGGAGCGGTCGCTAATCATGCCCGAGCGCCCCTATCAGGCACTGGCCGAACGCAACCCTGCCGGTTTTCGTGACGTCCGTAAGTTTGTGGTCAGCGAGAGCGGCCGCGTTTTGAGTTATCGCTAAGTGAGAACAAGTCCATGCGGAATTTGTCCGCCTCCGGCGGGAGTACTTAGGGCAAAATGATAAGGAGAAGGCATGAGCCAATCGAGTGATCAGATGGAGCTGCGCGAAGAAGATATTCGCAAGCACTATATCCCTGCGGCCGAGATGCTGATGCATCTGGATCATAGCCCCCGCTTGGCGCAGGCGCGCCTGTCCTTGGAAACACCCGAAAAATCACCCGATGTGGCCGCGACCCGCAGGCGATTTCGGTCAACGACACCGGGGCTGTTGTCGCGCACGACCGCGCCATCGGGCGGTGTGCGGCTTTTGGACCGGATCGCGGAAACGGATGATGATGATCCGCTGACCTCGCCTGCGCAAGCGGCTGTGGCCCATGCCTTGCGGCGGGCCTTGTCCATCGCTTTCACAATGGCGGATACGTTTTCTGACCAGACAGCGCTGACCGAGTTGAAGCGCCTCAATCTGGAGGGGCGTCTGCCAACAGAGCGCTCACTGGCCTTTACCGAGTATCTGGCGGCAGAGGCGTTGGTGGCGCTTTATACCTTCGCCAATGCGACCTCTGCCTTCTTGGCCACGCAAGCCGGTGAGCAAAGTGTCGATGTCGGCAGCGTCGATGAGGTGCTGACCGACAACGCACCTTTGGCCCTGCATGGGGCGATATGGGAACTCGACCAGAAACTGGGCCAGTTTGCCAAGGACGAAGCCACGCTTATCGCTGCGGTGTCGGGGTTCTGCGAGCAGCTGATGGAAAAGGTGTCGATCAGGGCATCAACGGCTGGGCGGCTTGCCTTGTTCAACCAGTCGTCGTGGCGGGTGTAAGCGGATGATTTTGTTGTCCAAGGGTTCACGCCCGCCCGCAAGGCCAAAGGGTCGACCCTGAC
>CAYGMX010000059.1:0-1309 GCA_964351055.1 uncultured Loktanella sp.
TCATCGGCATCCCCAACCACGGACAACTTCGGATCGGGGACACGCTGACCGAAGGCGAGGCGATCCGCGTGTCGGGCATCCCGTCCTTTGCGCCGGAACTGCTGCAAACCTGCCGTGCGGGCGACCCGATGAAGGCCAAGCATCTGGAAAAGGCCCTGATGCAATTCGCCGAAGAAGGGGCCGCCAAAGTGTTCAAGCCGACCTTCGGGTCAGGTTTTATCGTGGGCGTTGTGGGTGCATTGCAATTCGAAGTATTGGCCAGCCGGATCGAGCTGGAATACGGCCTGCCCGTCCGGTTTGAAGGCTCGCAGTTCACCTCGGCCCGCTGGGTGGCCGGCCCGCAACTGGCGGTGGACAAATTCGTGGCCGCCAACAAGCAGCATATTGCGACCGACAATGACGGCGACACGGTCTATCTGACGCGTCTGCAATGGGACATCGACCGCGTTGGGCGCGACTATCCTGATGTGACACTGACCGCGACCAAGGAAATGATGGTTTAATGCATCAGTCCGGGCCTGTTTGGGCCGGATTCTGCGCGCAGCACAAGTTAGCTTGACCCCTCCGGCCTCCTGATTAAGGTTGTCGTTAACTTATCAGTTTCCAATGAGGGATTTCCGATCATGCGCGCCATTGCTGTCTTTGCCCTACCAACGGCTCTCCTTTTTTCGGCCTGTACCAGCGGCGGTGCGCCTAATCCGATCGATACCTTTGCTGAGCGCGATGCACAGCGTGTGGCGATTGAGGATGAAATCGCCAGCGAAATGGCCGAGCGGATAAGTGGCGAAGATCTGCCCGACATGGGAACGGCAACCTTTGCTGGCGCAATCACCATCGGCATCGGCACATTGCCTGATATGGCCGGAGCTATGACCCTGGAAGCAGATTTTATGGGCAATGGTTCTGTGTCCGGCGAGGCGACCAGCTTTATCGACGAAAATGATGTAAGATATGGCGGGACACTGACTCTAGCCGAGACCGATCTGTTTAGGGACGAGCTTTTGTTCAGTATCTTTTCCGCCGATTTGACAGGTGAGCTTTCATCGACGCAGACAACGATCAATATTGACGGGACGGTCAATGCGGATTTCTTTGGTTCTTCGGATGATGCGACAGACCCGCCAACCTTTGATCCGGTTTTTGTTGAAGGGTCGGTAACAGGAACAGCCAAC
The DNA here is from genome assembly GCA_964351055.1 of uncultured Loktanella sp. Lineage (GTDB taxonomy): Bacteria > Pseudomonadota > Alphaproteobacteria > Rhodobacterales > Rhodobacteraceae > Yoonia. Next base: position 1,173 of record CAYGMX010000059.1, read on the forward strand.
GTCACAGTGATTGGCGAAGGCACAGAATTTGGTCTGGCAGTCGATGGCGACCTCGCGCTCGAGCAGGTTGACCAATCCTTCTAGAGAGGTAGCGATGCCAGCATCACGCGGCTTTGTGGCGATGCGGGCGGCGGCAT
>CAYGMX010000059.1:1319-3721 GCA_964351055.1 uncultured Loktanella sp.
CCCATGACATCCTCTACAGAAACCTTCCCTGGCGGGATTGCCGCCCTTTTGCCGCAGTATCAAAAGCGGCGCGCCTTGCTCACAGGGGCAGACCTGCCCCCCGCTGATGTCGATTTCGAGGCGCTGGCAGCAACGCCCCTGCCCGCGCAGATCAACCCGCGTCCCGAGGGGCTGAGCCGCGTGGAGAAAAAGCGACACATGCTTTTGGGGGAACTGGCAGGGCAAAGCGAACTGGCGCTTTTGCACGGGCTGTTGGTCTCGCACCTGCGCAAGCACACCTACCCCGATCGGGCACCTGCGCTTTTCTTGCGGCTTTGGGCCGAACAAGAGCACTGGCTCTTGACGCATCTGCCAACCCGCTGGCTGATTTCCGCAGTGATTACCTTTGCAGACCACGGGCCGACAGAAGCAGACCGCAGTCTGGCTGCCCGCCTCAACATTCTGTTTTCGCTCATGAAAATATACGAAGCCGAGCGGTGCTTTTCGGGTAAATCCGCGCAAGAGCCGTTTCGGGTCAAGGATCGCAACACATCCGCCTTGCCGATGGGAATGAAGGATTTTTCCGTCCTTCAGGGCGATCTTGAAGCGCATCTGCTGGCCCCGCTCTGGCGTGACGCACAGGATGCGCCTGCGGCCGGTGCACTTGTGCGTCACCTGCTGGATCTGCTGAACACCGATGACGGCACTGTCTTTCGCCGCTTTGCCTTGATGCGCGCGGCTGCGGCCAAGACCCGCTAATGCCGTGGCACCCACGGGGCGCTGCTTGACGCTGTGCCGCATTTCCGGTACCTGCCCTTCACGGCCAATTGGCCCACGACGCCGGGACGCTCGGAACAATGCGTCCTTTCACAGATTGCGGACCGGATCCGCATTAATAGGACGTACATGACCAAGTTTACTGATTTGAACCTTGACCCCAAGGTTCTCAAGGCCGTTGTTGAAACCGGCTATGACACCCCCACCCCTATTCAGGCAGGCGCAATCGCCCCCGCCCTTGAAGGCCGCGACGTTCTAGGCATTGCCCAGACAGGTACGGGCAAGACTGCCGCCTTTACGCTGCCGATGATCACCCTGCTGGGTCGTGGTCGCGCGCGGGCGCGGATGCCCCGCAGCCTCGTACTGGCCCCCACGCGGGAACTGGCCGCCCAAGTGGCTGAAAACTTCGACACCTATGCCAAATACACCAAACTCACCAAGGCGCTGCTGATCGGCGGCACCAGTTTCAAGGATCAGGACAAGCTGATCGACAAAGGTGTGGACGTACTGATCGCGACCCCTGGTCGTTTGCTGGACCACCTCGAGCGCGGCAAGCTGATCCTGACGGACGTCAAGATCATGGTGGTCGACGAGGCGGACCGGATGCTCGACATGGGCTTCATCCCTGATATCGAGGAAATCTTCAAACGTACGCCGTTCACGCGCCAGACGCTGTTTTTCAGTGCCACGATGGCACCGGAAATCGAACGGATCACCAATACCTTCCTGTCGAACCCCGCCAAGATCGAAGTCGCCCGCGCCGCCACCACCAATGTGAACATCAAGCAAGGCGTTGTGATGTTCAAAGGCTCGGCGAAGCTGAAAGAAGCATCGGAAAAGCGCGAACTGCTGCGCAAACTGATCGACGCAGAGGGCGAAGCCTGCACCAACGCGATCATTTTCTGCAACCGCAAGTCGGACGTCGATATCGTTGCCAAATCGCTCAATAAATACGGCTATGACGCGGCCCCGATCCATGGCGATTTGGAACAGTCACATCGCACACGCACGCTGGAAGGCTTCCGCGACAACAAACTGCGCTTTCTGGTGGCCTCCGATGTGGCCGCGCGGGGCCTTGATATTCCCGCCGTGACCCATGTGTTCAACTTCGACGTCCCCAGCCATGCCGAGGATTATGTCCACCGCATCGGCCGGACAGGGCGTGCCGGACGTTCGGGCGTGGCGATCATGATCTGCGCACCACGGGATGTGAAAAACCTTGAAGACGTGGAACGTCTGGTCAAGGAAACGATCCCGCGTCTGGACAATCCTTTGGCAAATGGCGGGTCTGCAACCCCTGCCCCCGCCGAAACTGCAGATACCGAAGAGCGGCCCAAGCGGTCGCGCAGCCGCAGCCGCAACAAACCAGAGCCAAAGGCGGAAGCGCCAAAGGTGGAAGAGGCGAAAGTCGAAGAGACCAAGGCATCGCCAGCCCTTCGGCCTGAACCCAAAACCGAAGAAGCACCCCGCAGCCAACAGCCCCGCGAAGACCGCAGCCGTGGCGGGCGTGGTCGCAACAATGACCGCCGCGACAATGGCGCGAAAATTGTTGGCATGGGCGAAGACACGCCCGCCATTATCGCGATGAGCTGTGAAGAACGCGCAAAAGGGTAGTTTGGTCGGGGTCAACCCCGACCTACTTGGTG
>CAYGMX010000059.1:3731-10811 GCA_964351055.1 uncultured Loktanella sp.
AGGTCGGGGTTCTCCCCGACTTATCTCACCCTAACCGGGACACAATCACCGTCACTTCGGGCTTTTTCCCGATCTCGGCCTGCGCGCTGCGCCGCGCGATGGTCTTGAGTTCTTTTTCCAACTTCACATCATCGCGCAAGGTCTTTGCATCGGCACGGTTCACGAACTGGCTCAAGTCATGTTCGATCACCTCGACCAGCCCCGCGTTGTTCCGCCCGGTTTCGGACAGCCCCATGATTTCGACCCACGGATCGCCAAGCGGTTCATCGTTTTCATCAACGATCAGCGTGACAACCATATGGCCGTTCAGTGCCATGCGGATGCGGTCGCGCACGATACCGTCCATGGCACCCACCTGCACCGACCCGTCCAGATAGGTCCGGCCGGTGTCGATGTATTCGGCCACGCTTGGCCTGTTGCCTGACAGATCAATCATCATGCCGTTGACAGCCACGATCCCGGTCAGGCCGCTTTCGCCACCCAGTTTGACATGTTCGCGCAAGTGGCGGTGTTCGCCATGCATCGGGATCAGGATTTGCGGCTTCACAATCTGGTGCAGGCGTTGGAGATCGGGGCGGTTCGCGTGGCCGGACACATGGTACTTGCCCCCCGCATCATCAATCACGTCGACGCCCATTTCGGACAGCTGGTTCATGATCCGGATCACCCCGCGTTCATTGCCCGGAATGGTCTTGGATGAAAACAGGAAGGTATCGCCATCCTTCAGCTTTAACCCCAGATAGGTCCCTTGCGACAGTTGCGCAGAAGCCGCCCGCCGTTCGCCCTGCGATCCGGTGACCAGCAGCATCACGTTCTGGCGCGGCAACTGCAGCGCATCCTCTGGCGAAATGACAGGCGGAAACCCTGTCAGAATACCCACTTCTGTCGCCGCTTCGACCATGCGGCGCATGGCGCGACCCAAAAGCACGACCGAACGATCCGCTTTTTGCGCGGCCATCGCCAGTGTTTTCAGGCGCGCAATGTTCGAGGCAAAGGTTGTTGCCACAACCATGCCTGTTGCTTCTTTCATCATTTCGGCAATCGCGTCACCAATGGTGGATTCAGACCGTCCCGGATCGCGGCTGAACACATTCGTGCTGTCGCAGACCAGCGCCTTGACACCATCTTTTGACACTTCTTCCCAAAGGGCCTCGTTCCACGGGTCGCCCACAATCGGGGTTTCGTCGATCTTGAAGTCACCCGAATGCAGCACACGTCCCTGAGGCGTGTCGATCAGCAGACCCGCACTTTCGGGGATCGAGTGGCTGATCGGCAGGTAGGACACAGTCAGGGGCCCGCATTTGATCATCTCCGGATAAACACCAACGACCCTGACCGCACTTTCGGGCAGGCCGAATTCGTCCAGCTTGCGCCGTGCGATATTGGCAGTGAACGGTCGCGCATAAACCGGCGCGCCCAGCTTTTCCCAATAGTGGCCGATCGCACCCACATGGTCCTCGTGGGCGTGGGTGATAAAGATCGCCTCGATCTGCGCCTTGCGCGCGACCAGCCACGAGATATCGGGGAGGATCAGGTCAACACCTGGCGTACCATCCATATCCGGAAAGGTGACGCCCAGATCGACCACGATCAGCCTTTCTTTGCCCGGTGCGCCATAGCCATAGACATAGGCGTTCATGCCGATCTCCCCGGCACCTCCGAGGGGTAAATAGATCAGGCGGTCGCTCATGCATTGTCCTTGTTGTATTGGTTTATCACGGTCAGTCCGTGCATTGTCAGATCATCTTCGAAGGCATCAAACAGCGCTTCGGCCTGTTGAAACAACGGGGCAAGGCCACCGGTCGCAATCACCTGCATCGGCACGCCACGTTCTGCTTTGATCCGCGCACATATCTCGCGGACCAGTCCGATGTAACCCCAAAAGATACCCGATTGCATACATGCCACAGTATTGGTGCCGATCACGCGTTGCGGTTGGGTGATATCGACATGCGGCAAGGCCGCAGCCGCATTGTGCAGCGCCTCGAGCGACAGGTTCACACCGGGCGCGATCACGCCGCCCACATAGGCTCCGTCCGAGGCGACCACATCAAATGTCGTCGCGGTGCCGAAATCGACCACGATCAGATCGCCGCCGTGCCTGTCAAAGGCGCCCGCGGTATTCACCAGGCGGTCTGGCCCGACTTGCGTGCCTTCGTCCACACGCGGCGGCACGGGCAGAAGGCAATCAGGCTTTCCAACCACAAGCGGGCGGCAGTTATAGTAGCGGTCCGCAAAGACCCGCAGATTGAACACCACCCGCGGTACGGTCGAACTGACGATGACCTCGTCGATCATCACATCCACATTCTGGAACCGCATCAAGGTGGACAGCCAGACATAGTACTGGTCGGCCGTGCGCTGCCATTCGGTACTCGCACGCCATGTCGCGATAAAGTGGTCACCGTCCCAGATCGAAAACACGGTATTGGTATTGCCGCAGTCAATCGCCAGAAGCATGGGCTCTCCCCCCTAGAAAAACACGTCCGCCGCAGAAATCGCCCGCGGTCCTGTCCCTGTGATCAGCACAAGATTGCCGTCATGGTCGATGGTGTCAAAGATGCCTGTCACATCCTCGCGTCCCGTGCGGGCTGTGATGACCTCGCCCAGGCGGGCCGCATTGCGCAGCCAGTCCGCGCGAATCCTGCCAAAGCCGAGGCGCGCAAGTTTCGCCTCTTGCGTCGCATAGGCATCGGCCAGCGTAGAAAGGAAATCAAGCGGGTCCACGACCGCGCCTGCCACCGCTGCCAGACTGGTCGGGGCAAATCCTGCGTCCACCACGCCTTCGGGCCTGTGCTTGAGGTTGACCCCGATCCCGATCGACAGCCAATCCACAAAAGGCCCCTGTCCGCTGCTTTCCAGCAGGATGCCTGCCACTTTGCCCCCCGACAAAAGCACGTCATTGGGCCATTTGACACTGAGTTTTTCAGAAGGCACGTAAATCGCCAAAGCCGCAAAAAGCGCATTTGCCGCGAGAAACGACCGCTTTGCCGCCTCTGCCGCTGTTGCCTCTGGCCGGAAAATCAGCGTGGCGTTCAGATTGCCCTCTGGCACGATCCATGACCGCCCACGCCGCCCGCGTGCTGCTGTCTGGGTCTTGGCAAGAATCCACGTGGGGCGATCGATGTCGGACGCACGGCGCGCAGCCTCGGCCATGGTGCTGTCAACAGTGTCCAGCACGACACGGTCATAGCCCTGCGGCCATGGACCGTGGTCATGGGGGTCAGTTGACAAGCGTTGCCGCCGCTGCGGCGGCCATCGGTTCTATGCCGAAGAGGTTCACAACCCCGACAACCATGATCAGAGCAGAGCCCATCAAGAAGGTCCAAAGCACCGGATTCAACTTACCGTCCAGCGACTCGCCTTCTTGGCCGAAGTACATGAAATAGACGATGCGCAGATAATAGAAGGCGCCGATCACCGACGCGATCACACCCGCCACCGCCAGCCATGCCAGACCACCGTCATAGGCCGCGCGCAGCACATAGAACTTGCCGAAGAATCCCACCATCGGCGGCACACCTGCAAGGCTGAAAAGCAGCACCAGCATCGCCAGCGCGCGCAATGGCTGGCGCTTGGAATACATCTTGAGACTTTCGATATTGGTCACAGGCCGCCCGTCCCGTTCCATCCCGAGGATGAAAGCAAAGGTACCGATGTTCATGGTCACATAGATTGCCATGTAGATCAGCATCGCCTGCACGCCAAAGGCGGTACCCGCCGCCAGACCCATCAGCGCAAAGCCCATATGCGCAATCGAGGAATAGGCCATCAGGCGCTTGATGTCTTTCTGGCCAATCGCCGCAATCGCGCCAAGGAACATGGACACGACCGACAGGAAAGCCACGATCTGCTGCCAGTCACCCACGATTCCGCCGAATGCGTCATGCACGACACGGGCAAAAAGGGCCATGGCGGCAACCTTTGGCGCGGTGGCAAAGAATGCGGTCACAGGTGTGGGCGAACCTTCGTAGACATCCGGTGTCCACATGTGGAACGGGGCCGCCGACACTTTGAACGCAAAACCCGCGATCAGGAAGACCAGACCAAAGAGCAAGCCCAGCGATGGCTCGTCGCCCGTGGCTTCGATGATACCGGCAAAGAGTGTCGTGCCCGCAAACCCGTAAACCAGTGACGCCCCATAAAGCAGCAGTCCAGAGGACAAGGCACCCAGAACAAAGTATTTCAAGCCCGCTTCGGTTGATTTCACACTGTCGCGGCGCAGCGATGCGACCACATAAAGCGCCAGCGATTGCAGTTCGAGGCCCATGTAAAGCGCCATCAGGTCACCGGACGACACCATCACCATCATCCCCACCACAGCCAAAGCCACCAGCAAGGGATATTCGAACCGCAGCAAGCCACGGCGCTGCATATAGGCCTCGGACATCAACAGAACCGCCGCAGCAGAGAGCAGGATCACAACCTTTGCAAAGCGCGCAAAGCCGTCATCCAAAAACATGCCGCCAAAGGCAATGTTCGTGCCCTGCCCGTTGATCCCGATCCAGACCGCAAGCAGCACAAACAGGCCCGATGTGGACCATGTCAGCAGGGGCGCCATGCCGTCTTTGGTGGTATAGACCGCCGCCAGCAATGCGCCCATGGCATAGACCGCCAGCACAATCTCTGGCATCAGGATTTGGATATCAGCGCCAATCATTCTGGGCCTTCCTTAATTCGCAGCGAACTGGGTGGCGGCCTCAAAGGTCGCCAGCGCAGTTTCATAATTTCCGACAAGCGCATTCACGCTTGGCCCAATGATGTCGAGCACCAATGCGGGATAAACGCCCAACAGCAGGGTCATGACCACCAGCGGCGCAAAGATCATCCGTTCACGTCTGGTCATATCCGTGATCGTTCTCAGGCTTTCCTTGATCAGATCACCCATGACCACACGACGATAAAGCCACAGCGCATAAGCCGCCGACAGGATCACACCCGATGTCGCGATCACCGCGACCCAGGTATTGGTCTGAAAGATGCCGACCAGTGTCAGAAACTCGCCGACAAAGCCCGATGTCCCCGGCAGGCCCACGTTGGCCATCGTGAAGAACATGAAGATCAGCGCATAGGCGGGCATCCGGTTGACCAGACCGCCATAGGCGTCGATCTCGCGGGTATGCATCCGGTCGTAGATCACGCCGACACACAAGAACAACGCGCCGGAGATAAAGCCGTGGCTGATCATCTGGAAGATCGCGCCGTCAATGCCCTGCTGGTTCACAGCAAAAATTCCCATCGTGACGTAACCCATGTGGGCGACCGATGAATAGGCGATCAGCTTTTTCATGTCTTCCTGCACCAGTGCGACCAGCGAGGTGTAGACAATGGCAATCGCAGAGAGCCACAAGACCAGCGGCCCCATGACTTCGGACCCGACAGGGAACATCGGCAGGCTGAACCGCAGGAACCCGTAGCCACCCATTTTGAGCAGGATCGCCGCCAGCACGACCGACCCCGCCGTCGGGGCCTGTACGTGGGCGTCAGGCAACCAGGTATGCACCGGCCACATCGGCATTTTGACCGCGAAGCTGGCAAAGAAGGCAAGCCACAGCAGTGTTTGCATGCCCCCGACAATCTGCACACCCAGCAGGCTGAAATTCTCGGTCCCGAAGGTGTGGGTCATCAGAGTGGGGATATCGGTCGTGCCTGCATCGGCAAACATCGCGACCATCGCCACCAGCATCAGCACCGACCCAAGGAAGGTGTAGAGGAAGAACTTGAACGACGCATAAATCCGGTTCTTGCCGCCCCAGATGCCGATAATCAGGAACATCGGGATCAGGCCTGCCTCGAAGAACAGGTAGAACAATACCAGATCAAGCGCCAGAAACACGCCCAGCATCAGGGTTTCAAGGATCAGGAAGGCGATCATATATTCCTTTACCCGCGTTTTCACGTCCCAGCAGGACGCGATCACAAGCGGCATCAGGAAGGTTGTCAGCATCACGAAAAGGATCGAAATCCCGTCAACGCCCATTTTATATTGCAGACCAAGCAGCCACGGGCGGGTTTCGACCATCTGGAAACCGGTGTTTGCGGAATCAAAGTTCGACAGAATGAACAGCGAGCAGATGAACGTGACCGCCGTGGTGACCAAGGCCACCCATTTCGCGTTGCGCTGTGCGGCCTCGTCATCGCCGCGCAGAAAGAGCGCCAGAATGATTGCACCCAACAGCGGCAGGAACGTGGTGAGGGAAAGAATGTTACCCATCAGTTTGCTCCTCCGAAGAGCGTCATCCAAGTCAGCAGCGCCGCAATGCCCAGCACCATCGCAAAGACATAGCTAAAGATGTAACCAGACTGGGCACGACCGGCGAGCCGCGTGAAGAACGGGATAATCCCCATGGCCAACCCGTTGATCCCGCCGTCGATCACGCGTGTATCGCCTTGCTTCCAAAGGATGCGGCCCAAGGCGATTGCGGGTTTCACGATCAGGAAATCGTAGATTTCGTCAAAGTACCACTTGTTCAGCAAGAACTGATAGAGCGGGGCCTGTTGCTTGGCCAGTTTCGCAGGCCAGTCAGGACGGCGGATATACATCTGATAGGCCAGACCAAAACCAAGCACCATCGCGATAAACGGTGCCAGCCTGACCCATGTTGGCACTTCATGGGCATCGTTCAGAACATGATTGTCGGGGCTGTTGTGAATGGCCCCTTCGCCGGGCGCGCCGACCAGATTGTAGTGGTGCTTTTCTTCGCTGGCAGCCGCACCATGATCGTCGGCAGCCGCTTCATCGCCGTGCTCGCTGGCTTCGGCATAAGGCACGCCAAAGAACTTGCCCACCTTGTCATTTGAGCCAAAGAACGACCCGTACCAGACCATCCCCGAAAAGACCGCGCCAACCGCCAGAATATAAAGCGGGACCAGCATGGAGGCCGGGCTTTCGTGGGCGTGGTCATGGGTATGCGCATCGCCGCGCGGGGTGCCGTAAAAGGTCAAGAACATCAGACGCCAGCTGTAAAAACTGGTCATTAGCGCGGCAATCACCAGCATCCAGAAGGCATAGCCGCCCGCAGTGCCCGCATAGGCGCTTTCAATGATCGCATCCTTGGACACGAAACCGGCAAAGCCGAT
>CAYGMX010000060.1:0-10796 GCA_964351055.1 uncultured Loktanella sp.
ATATCGCAGGTCTTGCAATGCACGCAGTTCTGGAAGTTGATCTGGAACTTTGTCTCTTCGCCTTGCCCGACAAATTCGTACACCCCCGCCGGACAATACCGCGCCGAAGGCCCTGCGTATTTGGCAAGGTTCACCTTGACCGGCACCTCTGCATCGGTCAGGCGCAGGTGCGTGGGCTGGCTTTCCTCGTGGTTGGTAAAGCTGAAGGCCACGTTGGTCAGCCGGTCGAATGACAGGGTGCCGTCGGGTTTGGGATAATCTATGGGCTTGTGTTTGGCCGCCGGTTCGGTCGCTGCCGCATCCGATTTGCCATGCTTGAGCGTGCCCAGCACGCCGATCCCAAAGGTGTTCATCCACATATCCAGCCCGCCGATGCCCAGCGAGGCCAGCAGCCCGTATTTGGACCAGAGCGGCTTGACGTTGCGCACGGTCTTGAGGTCGCGCCCGATGGCGCCCTTGCGCACGGCGCTGTCGTAGCCTGCCAGCAGATCGCCGCCGCGCCCTGCCTTGATCGCAGTCACCGCCGCCTCTGCCGCCGCAATCCCCGACAGCATCGCGTTATGGTTGCCCTTGATGCGCGGCACGTTGACCATGCCGGCAGCACAGCCCAAGAGCGCACCACCGGGGAATTCAAGCTGCGGCATCGACTGGAACCCGCCTTCGGAGATGGCGCGCGCGCCGTAAGCCACCCGTTTGCCGCCTTTCAGCAGGTCGGCGACCATCGGGTGATGCTTGAAGCGCTGGAATTCCATGTAAGGAAACAGATGCGGGTTTTTGTAGTTCAGGTGAACGACAAAGCCGACATAGACCTGATTGTTATCAAGGTGATAGATGAAAGACCCGCCGCCTGCGTTGCCCTCCAAAGGCCAGCCCATCGTGTGGGTGACAGTGCCTTCTTTGTGCTTGGCGGGGTCGATTTCCCAGATTTCCTTCATGCCGAGGCCGTATTTCTGCACGTCCGATTTCGCGTCCAGATCGTATTTCGCGATGACCTGCTTGGACAGTGATCCGCGCACGCCTTCGCCAAGGAAAACATATTTGCCATGCAGTTCCATCCCGGGTTCATAGTTGGGGCCGGGGGTGCCGTCAGGGTTCTTGCCGAATTCACCGGCGACCACACCTTTGACTTCGCCGTTGTCGCCATAAACCAGTTCCGAGCAGGACATGCCGGGGAAAATCTCCACGCCCATTTCCTCGGCCTGTTGGGCCATCCAGCGGCAGACATTGCCCATCGACACGATGTAATTGCCGTGGTTGTTCATCAGGGGCGGCATCAGCATGTTGGGGATGCGCAACTGTCCGGCCTCGCCCAGCATATAGAAATTGTCCTGTTTGACAGGCACATTGAGGGGTGCGCCCTTGGCTTTCCAGTCCGGTATCAGCTTGTTCAGGCCAACCGGATCAAGCACCGCACCAGACAGGATATGCGCGCCAACTTCGGACCCTTTTTCAAGGACAACGACATTAAGGTCCGCATCCAATTGCTTGAGCCGGATCGCCGCCGACAGGCCCGCAGGACCGGCACCCACGATCACCACGTCGTATTCCATCGCTTCGCGTTCAATCTCGGCCATTGGCAAATCCTTTAACTCGGGGGTGCGACCCCTTTCATTCAGTCGCTGCAAGGGTTACCTCATGCAGGATTAAGGGGCAATCAAGACACGACGTCAAAATGCCGTGGCGCGACACCAAATCGCGGCTTGGCCTTGACTTAGTACGTCCTTGATAGGCTATGAACGATCGATTGATACTTTTTGCCCCGGGAGGGGAACACAATGGATAAGATACCACTGACCCGTGCCGGTTTCGATAAGCTGGATGCAGAACTCAAGCACCTCAAATCGGTGGAACGCCCGACGATTATCCGTGCGATCTCCGAAGCGCGCGAGCATGGCGATTTGTCCGAGAATGCCGAATACCATTCCGCCAAGGAAAAGCAGTCCTTCATCGAAGGCCGCATCAAGGAACTGGAGGGCGTGATTTCACTGGCCGATGTCATTGATCCGGCCAAGCTATCGGGGACCGTGAAATTCGGTGCCACGGTCCAGCTTGTCGATGAAGAGACAGATGAAGAAAAAACCTACCAGATCGTCGGTGAATACGAGGCCGATATCGAAGCGGGTAAACTGAACATGAAATCACCACTTTCCCGTGCTTTGATCGGGAAAGACGAGGGCGATACCGTAGAAGTGCGCACCCCGGGCGGTGTCCGCAGCTACGAGATTTTGTCGATCAACTTTAGATAGAAAGTGCGCGACTGATGGCGCAACGTCCCAAGGACAACAGGGCCCGCGAAGCCGAGGGGCTCACACAAGGCGAGGCGATTTCCTGCGCGGTCGCTGTCGGCTGGATGGTGGCTGTCGGGATATTCTTCTGGCTCTTGCCTCCGACCCAGAATCCGGACGCAGGTTTTGACAGCCTGCGCCGCATCCTGATGTTTGTGGCGATCTTTATGCCTGTTGGTCTGATCTGGGTTGCGGCCGTGGCGGCGCGGTCGTCGCGCGAACTGCGCGAGGACCTTTATCGTTTGCAGGTTGCTGTTGACGGTCTGCGCCAGACACAGATGGCACAACAGGCCATGCAACCGCTCCGCAAGTCCGGTGTTCAGGACGCATCCGAACGCGCCGCAGAAACCGCAGCGGCCGTGCAGCCTGCCGTGTCGGGCTTTACCTCGCGGCGCGAGGTGTCACGCCTGATTGTTCCGCGCGCGGCACCCCAAGCCCCAAGTGACCAGCCTGCATTCGAACTCGGTACGCCAACCGAGCAAGAGACTGCACCCCCGCTGGAGCGCCCTGACCTTATTCAGGCGCTGAATTTTCCCAACGATGAACATGACACCGAAGGCTTTGCCGCCCTGCGCCGTGCCTTGCGCGACCGTGCCGCGCGGCGTCTGGTACAGGCCAGTCAGGATGTCCTGACGCTTTTGTCACAAGAAGGTATCTACACCGATGATCTGCGCCCTGATCCGGTGAGCGCTGATTTGTGGCGCCGCTTTGCCAAAGGCGAGCGTGGCCGGACCATGGATGGTCTGGGCGCGATCCGCGATCATGCAGCGATTGCGCGGGCGGCGGGACGGATGCGCGAGGACACGATCTTTCGTGATGCCGTCCACCACTTCTTGCGCCGTTTTGACCAGATGCTGGTGACGTTCGAGGAACATGCCACAGACACAGACCTTCTTGCCTTGGCCAAGACCCGCACGGCACGCGCGTTCATGCTGCTTGGCCGTGCGACGGGGACCTTCGACTAACCGTCATGTGGGATATCTTTCTTCAGACGCTCCCCTTCTTCATGATCATTGCGTTGGGGTACGGATCAGGCCGCACCGGTTTCTTTACCGAAGAAGCGACCGCCTATCTGACCAAGTTTGTCTTTTATTTCGCGCTCTCGGCCATGTTGTTCCGGTTTTCCGCCAATCTGTCGCTGGCCGAAATCCTCGACTGGCAGTTTGTTCTGGCCTATCTGAGCGGCACGACCCTGATCTATATCCTCGCGACCATTGTGGCGTTGCGCCGCAAGCTGCCCGTGACAGAGGCCGCGGTCGAGGCGCAATGCGCGGTGATCGGGAATGTCGGCTTTTTGGGCATCCCGATGCTGGTCCTGCTTTTGGGGCAGGCCGCTGTCGGCCCTGTGATGATGGTCCTTGCGGTTGATCTGATCGTCTTTGGCAGCCTGATCGTCATCCTGATTACCGGCGCGCGCGATGGCCGGATGTCGCCCAAAATTCTGTGGACTGTTGCGGTCGGGCTGGCCAAGAACCCGATGATCGTGTCGATCACGCTGGGCCTGATCGTGTCCGCCAACAACATTCCCATCCCCGTTCCGGTCAACGAATTCCTGACCTTGCTGGGCGCTGCCGCAACGCCAGGTGCGCTGTTTGCCATCGGGGCCTCGCTGGCCAGCAAGTCTGCCGAACGTATCGCCGTTGCCGGTTGGCTGTCGTTTTGCAAGCTGGTCCTGCATCCGGCCGCTGTCGCTGTGGCGGCCTTGCTGGTCTTTGACGTGGGGCCCTATGCTGCGGGCGTGATGATCGCGGCGGCGGCTTTGCCGGTGGCGGGCAATGTCTATATTCTGGCGCAGCACTACGGCGTGGCCCCTGCGCGGGTGTCGGCCTCGATCCTGCTGTCGACGGCGGCCAGTGTCGTGACCGTGTCTTTGGTCATTGCATGGGTGACAAGCTTCTGAAGCTGCGCTAGCCCAGAGCAAACGAAAGGGCCTATGATGAAAACACTCTCCGAGAACCGCAGTTTTGGCGGTACCCAAGGCGTCTATTCCCATGCCTCTGCCGCCTGTGCCTCCGACAGGACCTTTGCCGGTTTCCTGCCCCCCCCAGCCGCCCAAGGCCCAGAGCCGGTCTTGAGGTACCTGTCGGGCCTGACATGCACCCATGAAAACGCGATGGTCAAGGCAGGCGCGCAGGCATGGGCCGCCGAACAGGGGATTGCGCTGGTCTTTCCCGACACATCCCCGCGTGGTGAAGGTGTCGCCAATGATGACGCCTACGATCTGGGGCAGGGGGCCGGATTTTATGTCGATGCGACCGAGGCCCCTTGGGCTGCGCATTTCAGGATGTGGACCTATGTGAGTGAGGAATTGCCTGCCCTGCTGGCCGCCAACTTCCCGCTGGATATGGACCGGCAGGCAATCACCGGCCATTCGATGGGCGGGCATGGCGCACTGACGCTGGCCTTGTCCTTGCCGGGGCGGTTCCGGTCGGTGTCGGCCTTTGCGCCGATCTGCCACCCCACGACAAGCGACTGGGGCCGCAAACAGTTTACGGCCTATCTGGGTGCGGACGAAAGCACTTGGGCTGCCCATGATGCGACCTTGCTTATGCAAGGGCAGGGTTTTGACGGGCCGGTGCTGATTGATACGGGCACTGATGACCAATTCGGCAATCTGCTGGGCACTGAACATATGGCGCAGGCCATGGCTGCGCGACGGCAGGAGGGACAAATCCGGCTGCAAAAGGGGTATGACCACTCCTACTTCTTCATATCGACCTTTATGGAGGACCATGTCGCCTTTCACGCAGAGGCGCTTTACGCATGATATACGTCGATGCCGACGCCTGCCCGGTCAAAGCCGAGGTTGAACGTGTCGGCACACGCCACAAGCTGAGAATGTTCGTGGTCTCGAACGGGGGTATCCGCCCTTCGCCCAATCCTCTTGTGGAAACTGTCGTCGTTCCCGATGGCCCTGATGTGGCGGATATGTGGATCGCGGACCGCGCCACCAAGGGCGATGTGGTGATTACAGGGGATATTCCACTGGCAGCGCGTTGCATCGAAAACGGGGCGCTGGTGTTGAAACATAACGGCGAGCCGCTGACGCAGGCCAATATCGGCGATGTGCTGGCGACCCGCGATCTGATGGCCGACATGCGGGCGGCCGATCCGTTTCGCCAAGGCGGCGGCAAACCCTTTGGTAAGGCGGATCGCGCACGTTTCCTGGATGCGCTGGAACGGGCTGTGCGGGCGGCGGCAAAACCGTGATGAGGCTGTCGCCATCGCAGCTTGGTGCGCTGTGCGCATCGCTGGCGGTGCTGTTTTTCTCGGTCAATGATGTGGTGATCAAGTTTCTGAGCGATGGCTACGCGTTGCATCAGGTGGTGCTGATCCGGTCGCTGATCGCGCTTGTGGTCATTCTTTTTGTTATCGCGCCCATGACCAACGGCCGCGCCATCGCGCGGACCAAGCGGCTGCGGATGCACATCCTGCGCGGGCTTTGTGTTGTGGCTGCGAACATCACCTTTTTTCTGGGGCTTGCAGCGATGCCCTTGGCGGACGCGGTGGCGATCTTCTTTGTCAGCCCGCTGGTGATTACCGTCTTTTCGGTGGTGTTCCTCAAGGAAACGGTGGGGCCTAGGCGCTGGGCGGCAATTGCCGTGGGTCTGGTCGGTGTCGTCATCATGATGCGACCGGGCACGCAGGCGTTCCAGATCGCGTCGCTTTTGCCTTTGGCGGCGGCTGTCTGCTACGCGGGGCTGCACACGTTGACACGGCGGATCGGCGGGACGGAAAGTGCGGCGACCATGGCGTTCTATATCCAGATTGTGTTCATCACAGTGGGTATACTCTTTGGCCTTGTCGCCGGTGACGGGCGGTTCGGGGAACAGTCCGACCCGTCGCTGGCGTTTCTGTTCCGCGCGTGGGGGTGGCCGGACCCCGCTGATTATCCGGTCTTTCTGGTCATTGGTGTTGGCATCGCACTTGCGGGGTTCCTGATCAGTCAGGCCTACCGCGTGGCAGAGGCATC
Source organism: uncultured Loktanella sp. (assembly GCA_964351055.1). Classification (GTDB taxonomy): domain Bacteria; phylum Pseudomonadota; class Alphaproteobacteria; order Rhodobacterales; family Rhodobacteraceae; genus Yoonia. The sequence goes on from CAYGMX010000060.1 coordinate 6,259, forward strand.
CTATGTCGCGCCCTTCGAATATCTGGCCCTGCCTTTGGCGGTGGTCTGGGGCATGGTGATTTTCGGGGAATATCCCGACGGCTGGGACTATATCGGAATGGCGTTCATTCTGGGTGCGGGCCTTTTTACCGCATGGCGCGAGACACAGACCAAACCCATCGCTTTACAGCGCCCGTTGCGGCGTTAGTCTGCCCCTGAGCCAGCACAGGAGACATGATGCCAGAGGTCAAAGCAGTGGTGTTCGATATCGGCAATGTGCTGATCGAATGGCAGCCAGAGCGGTTTTTCGACAGCGTGATCGGCCCTGACCGCCGCCGCGCAATGTTTGCCGCCATCGACCTACATGGCATCAACGACGAGGTGGACCGTGGCGGCAATTTCCGCGACACGATCCATACCGCCGCTGCCGCCAACCCCGACTGGCACGATGAGGTCATCATGTGGCACGACCGCTGGATCGAGATGGCCGCCCCCGCGATCGACCATTCGGTCCGGCTGCTGCGGGCCTTGCGTGCGCAGGGCGTGCCTGTCTTTGCGCTGACGAATTTCGGCATCCAGACGTTTGAGATTGCGGAGCCTGTCTATCCGTTTCTGGGTGAATTTGACCGCCGCTATATTTCGGGACATATGGGGGTGATCAAGCCGGACGCCGTGATTTACCAGCGTGTCGAAGCGGATTGCGGAATCGCGCCCGAGGCTTTGCTTTTTGCTGACGACCGGATCGACAATATCAACGCAGCCAGCGCCCGTGGCTGGCAGACCCACCTGTTCGACGGGCCACAAGGCTGGGCCGACAGGCTGGTTGCCGAAGGGTTGTTGCATAAGGAGGCCGCACAATGACTGTCATGATCCCCTTTGAAGAAGGTCAAAAGAACCTTGACTGGCTGGCCCTGACCGATGCGCTGGCTGCCGGTCATGACGGGCCACGGGCCGATGTCGCGGATGTGTTCCTTTACGAAGGCGACAATACGCTCTTGAACCGTTCAGCATGGATTGCGGGCCTTGGGCTGGCTGTGAAATGCGCCACCATTTTTCCCGGCAACAAGGCGCTGGGCAAGCCTGCCATCGGCGGCGCGGTGAACCTCTTTTCGGGGCAGGATGGCGCGCTGGAGGCGATCCTTGATTTCCATCTGGTGACCAAATGGAAGACAGCGGGCGACAGCCTGCTGGCCGCGCGCAGGCTGGCCCGCCCTGACAGCCGCAACATTCTGATCGTGGGGGCAGGGACCGTGGGCCATTCGCTGCGCGAGGCTTATGGCGCGGCCTTTCCCGATGCGGCATTCACAGTCTGGAATCGGTCGCCAGAAGGGGCGACTGCGTTTCAGGCTGCATATCCGGATATCGCGATTGCCACCGATCTGGAAGCAGCGGTGCGCGCCGCTGATATCGTCACTTGCGCCACAATGTCGATCGCGCCGCTGATCAAGGGCGCTTGGCTGCAAAGGGGCCAGCATATTGACCTGATCGGGGCATATCGGCCCGACATGCGCGAGGTCGATGATGCGGCCTTGCAGCGCGCCCGCGTTTTTGTAGACAGCCGCGAGACGACCATCGGGCATATCGGCGAATTCAAGATTCCCATCGCAGCCGGTGCGTTCGATGCGGATGATGTTGTCGCAGACTTCTATGCCTTGCAGGATTTCCAGCGCCAGAGCCCCGATGACATCACGCTGTTCAAGAACGGGGGCGGGGCGCATCTTGATCTGATGACAAGCCGTTACATTCTGGAAGCTTGGGCCAAATCCCGATAGAGCCTGCGGGCATGGCAGTGGAAAGGCCCTGACTGAATGGTTTATCTGGTTTCAATTGCTGGCGTTGCGGTGCTGCTGCTGGCGCTGTGGCCGCTTTATCTGGAACGCCGCAGGCCTGTTGTCGGGTTGAAAGAACGCCACGGCGCCAGCGGCGAATTTGTCCAGCTTTCGCAGGGTGTGACCTATTGCCGTTGGACGGGTGCGGCCCGTGGTCCTGTCGCTGTGCTGATCCATGGGATCGCGACCCCGATGATATCGATGGGCGCGGTGGCCAAAGGTCTGGGTGACATGGGGTACCGCGTGTTGATCTATGACCTTTACGGGCGCGGTCTGTCGGACGCCCCCAAGGGCGCGCAGAACCGCACCTTTTTCCTGCGCCAACTGGCCGATCTGTGCGCCTATCACCGTCTGACCGAAGACATCACTGTTGTCGGCTATTCCATGGGCGGCGCGATCGCGACCGCCTTTGCCGCCGAGTATCCCCATAGCGTCAAACGCGTTATCCTGATCGCCAGTGGCGGTGTCGTTCTGGACGAAAGCCGCTTTGTCCGGTTCTGCCGCCAAACCCCTGTCCTTGGTGACTGGCTGCATGGTGTCTTTGCCCATGATATCATGATGAAGTCGATCCCCGAAAAAGGCCGAACGAAGGAAATAGACCATGTCCTGCGCGCCCAAAGGCGTGCGCTGACCTATCGGGGGTATCTGCCTGCAGTCTTGTCCAGCAGACGGGGGATGCTGGCCGAACGCCAGAAAAGCGATCACCAAAAACTGGGCCGTCAGGGGATCTCCGTGGTCGCGGTCTGGGGTTCCGAAGATCAGGTTATTCCGCTGGCGGCACTGGGTATCTTGGGGCAGTGGAACCGCTCGGCCCGACAGGAAGTGGTTGTGCATGCACAGCATGGCCTGCCCTTTACACATGGTCCGGAGGTCATCAATGCCATCCGGGCCGCTTTGCGGGATTGACGGGAACGGCAAGACGATGACCAACGTGCAACCGCTCGTACAAAGATGACCGTGCAGGACGCATATCAAGCCTCAATCGCGGCAGGCAAGCTGCATCACGATGCGGCGCAGGTCGCGGTATTGCCGGAACTGGAGCGCATCCGTCTGGCCCTTGTTGCGCCCGTCAAACGCGGGTTGTTCCGCAAGGCCGCGCCAGAGGTTGCGGGCCTTTACATGTGGGGTGGTGTCGGGCGTGGCAAATCCATGCTGATGGACCTGCTTTATGATCTGGTCGAAGCCCCCAAGCAGCGCCGCCATTTCCATGCTTTCATGCAATGGGTTCATACTGAAATGACAGCGGCGCGCAAAACCGGCGTCGATGATGCGATAGCCCCTGTCGCGGCCAAACTTGCCGCAGAGGTCCGGTTTCTGGCCTTTGACGAGATGCAAATATCCGACATTACCGATGCCATGATCGTGGGCCGCCTGTTCGAGGCCTTGTTCAAGGCGGGCGTCGTGATCGTGACCACGTCGAACAGGCCGCCGGATGATCTTTACAAGGACGGGTTGAACCGGCAGTTGTTTCTGCCGTTCATCGCACTGTTGAAAGACCGGATGGTCGTGCATGAACTTGCCAGTGCCACGGACTATCGTCAGGACCGGATGGCCGGACAACCCAGTTATTTCACGCCCATCGACGCCGCAGCGCGCAAGGCGATTGCCGATATCTGGGCGCGGCTGAGCAATGGCAAGGCCGAAGAGCTGGTCTTGCATGTGAAGGGCCGTCAGGTCGTTCTGCCGGATTTTCACAACGGTGTCGCCAAGGCCAAATTCTTTGATCTTTGCGGGCGCCCTTTGGGGGCGGGGGATTATCTGGCACTGGCAGATGCGGTGCGGGTCCTGATCCTCGAGGATATCCCGACCCTGTCACGTCACAACTTCAACGAGGCCAAGCGCTTTGTCACCCTGATAGATGCGCTTTACGAGGCCAGGGTCCAACTGATCTGTTCCGCGGCCGCCCCGCCCGAAATGCTGTACGTCGAAGGCACCGGCACATTTGAATTCGAACGCACCGCCAGCCGCCTGCGCGAAATGCAATCGGCGGATTGGGCGTAGACGGTTGGGGTTATGGACTGGGATGAAGTGAAGAACGGGACCTTTGTGTAGAGCGCAGCGAACGGCAGGTTTGAGCCCATTTTGACGGATGCTGCGCTTTGAACGAATGTCTGCTATTGTCAGCATACCAAGTCCTTCAACAAACCATTTGGGTCTTGAGCGCGTTTTGTGGCAGCATTAGAAGAAAGTTCTTCAGTGCTGGCAAAACAGAGCGTTCTGGGAACGCTCTGGGAGGTCGCTATTGAGGACGATGGCATTCTTCGTTGAAGGTCGACGACGGCAGATTTGTCTAACAAAAAGCACGGTTTCAGGAGGTCGACTATGATAATCAGAATGTTTCAGTCGGTCCGGAGGTGGGAGCTTAAACATAAAATTGCCAATGTAACATCGCTTGCTTATGCAATTTTTGGGATTGCTCTTCCTTCTACGATTGTTTTTGGAACAGCCAAGTTGGGGGAGGACTACTTTAGATCGTTAACTCCTGATATCTTACACCCAGATGCCCTAATTTGGATCCTTTTTGGGTCGTGTATCATCAGTAATCTAATTCTTTGGTTCTATGATGAATGAAGGTTTTTCACAGCCCTTCCGAAAAACGCAGGTCTGCCGAGTGGTTCGCTGAACTGGACCTTACGCCAAATACATTGAAGGTGTGCTCCGTCCCGCATCTTACCAGTTCGTGCGTCGCGCAACGAAAGGCGCTGTTTCTCAAACCGGCCACTCGTGGTT
>CAYGMX010000061.1:0-10672 GCA_964351055.1 uncultured Loktanella sp.
TGGTCATTTAGGGTGCATTCATGCGGTTGCAAAGCGTCATTCGGGCAATTTATCCGGCGCAATGCGTCAGTTGCGATGCGTTGACCGACGAAGACTTTGGCCTGTGCAGCGCATGTTGGCGCGAAACGCGGTTTATTGGTGGTCTGATCTGCGACACCTGCGGCACCCCTTTGCCAGGCGAAGGTGTTGAGACAGGTTTGCAATGCGATGACTGCATGACGCTCGCGCGTCCTTGGGCGAAAGGGCGGTCTGTGCTTGTCTATGACGGGATCGGGCGCAAGCTTGTCTTGGGTCTCAAGCATGGAGACCGTACTGATCTGGCGCGCCCAATGGCCCGCTGGATGAGCCAAAAAATTGCAAAATGGCCTATGTTAGACACTATATTTGTGCCTGTCCCCCTTCATTGGACGCGTTTGGCGCGCCGCCGCTATAATCAGGCTGCGATGCTGGCAATCGCACTGGCCAAAATCCTTGATCGTCCGGTCTGCGTTGATGCGCTGTTGCGCCGCAAGCAGACAAAGCCGCTGCAAGGGCACAGTCGTGAAGCGCGCTTTGCAGCCTTGGCTGATGCCATTGTGCCCAACCCCAAGCGGGTCAGCCGGATCACCGGACAGCATGTGGTGCTGGTGGACGATGTGATGACTTCGGGCGCGACTTTGGCCGCAAGCGCAGAGGCCGCCCGCGCTGCTGGTGCCAAAGACGTGTCGATTGTTACACTGGCAAGAGTGGTCAAAGACGCCTAAATCATAGCGGGAACCTCATAAAGGACCGCTTTGATGGCAACCGTAGAGATTTATACCAAACCAACCTGTGGCTTTTGCCACATGGCCAAACGCCTGCTTGATTCCAAAGGGATCAGTTATGCCGAAGTGAACATCTCGGCCCAACCCGAGAAGCGCGGCGAGATGATCCAGCGCGCGAATGGCGGCAGCACCGTTCCGCAGATTTTTGTGGATGGTAAACATGTGGGCGGATGTGACGATTTGTTTGCACTGGAGCGCGGCGGGAAACTGGACGCGATGCTTGCCGCATGAAAGCAGGGCTTCTCCAGCTGAATTCGGGCGATGATCCGGCGCAGAACCTGCCCGTTACACTTGATCTGGTGGCGCAAGCCGCCCGACAGGGCGCTGGATTTATCCTTACTCCGGAAGTCACAAACTGTGTGTCGCAAGACCGCGACCAGCAAAACCGTGTCTTGCAGCATCAGGCCGACGACATCACGCTTGCCGGATTGCGCGAGGCGGCGATCCGGCACGGTGTCTGGATTTCTATCGGATCACTGGCGCTCAAGACGGACGATCCCGATGGGCGGTTTGCCAACCGGTCGTTCCTGATTGATCCGGCAGGCCAGATTATTGCCAGCTATGACAAGATCCATATGTTCGATGTCACCGTGTCAGAAACCGAAATATATCGCGAATCTGCCGGATATCGACCGGGGGAGCAGGCTGTCGTGGCCGAGACCCCTTTCGCCAAGATCGGTCTTTCCATCTGCTATGATGTGCGTTTTGCCTATCTGTATCGTGCGCTGGCACAAGCAGGGGCCGAAGTTCTTTTGGTCCCTTCGGCATTTTCGCCGGTCACGGGCGCCGCCCATTGGGAGCCATTGTTGCGGGCCCGCGCAATTGAGACCGGATCATATGTGATCGCTGCGGCCCAGACGGGGACCCATGCAGCACGGTCAGGCAAGGCCCGCCAAACATATGGGCATGCGATGGCAATATCGCCTTGGGGCGAGGTTTTGGCGGATATGGGTACCGATACCGGGATCGCCATGGTTGATCTTGACCTCGGGTCAGTGGCACAAAGTCGCAAACGTATTGCGGCGCTGAGCCATGACCGCCCCTTTGAAGGCCCCTGATGACCGATCCTGCCAACAACCTCGCGGTTTCGCTGTTCAGTGAAATCCTTGCCGTCGATCAATTGGCACGGGCCAGCGTGGCACGTGTGCTGCCCAAAGGGATGGAGCTTTCGCATTTTTCGGTCTTGAACCATCTGGCCCATTCCGGCGCAGAACGCTCACCGGCGCAGCTTGCCAAGACCTTTCACCTGACCCGCGGTGCCATGACCAATACGCTGCAAAAGCTGGAATGGGCGGGTTGGGTTCATGTGCGCCCCGATTGGGATGATGCACGCCGCAAGATGGTTGCGATCAGCCCGTCAGGTCAGGCTGCGCGCGATGCGGCGCTGGCCGCGATCGCGCCGGTGATTGCCGATGTCGTGCGCAAGGTTGGCGAGGAAAAAGTGCGCATGGCACTGCCGGTGTTGCGCGAAATGCGGCTGAAGCTGAACCAGATCGACTGAAACGGACCAACAGGTATTAGGCAGGTTTCGTCGCTGCCGTCACATAGTTCACCGAAAGGTCCCGATCCGAGATCGACCAGGTGAAACGCGCAAAATTGAACACGAACCCCTTGCGGTCGACCGGTGTCAGCCCCGCCTTTTCGAGCAGCGCGAACAATTCGTCAGGTGTAATGAACTTGTTCCATTCATGCGTGCCTTTGGGCAGCCAGCGCATGATGTATTCTGCACCGACGATTGCCATTGCAAAGGATTTCGGGTTGCGGTTGATCGTGGAACAGATGTGCAACCCACCGGGTTTCAGCAATTGCTGACAGGCAGTCAGGTAACCCTGTGGGTCAGCGACGTGCTCGACGACCTCCATGTTAAGGACCACATCGAATTGTTCGCCTGCTTCGGCCATGGCTTCGGCTGTGGTATGGCGATAGTCGATTGTCAGCCCCGATTGCTCTGCATGGATTCTGGCTACCGGAATATTCCGTTCCGCCGCATCCGCACCAACAATCGTGGCCCCAAGCCGCGCCATCGGTTCGCAAAGCAAACCGCCGCCGCAGCCGATATCCAGAATCCGCAAACCTTTGAACGGTTCGGGGGTGCGCAAGTCACGTCCAAACTCTGCAGCAATCTGGCTGGTGATATAGTCAAGCCGCACAGGGTTCATCATGTGCAGCGGCTTGAATTTGCCGTTCAGGTCCCACCATTCGGCTGCCATCGCTTCGAATTTGGCAATCTCACCTGGATCAACTGTGTTTGTCGCCAACATTTTCATCGCTCCACATTATGGTCAGTGCTTTCGATACGCGATATAGGGTGGTTATGGACAAAGTCGTAGGACAAAAGCGCCCAGGCGCGCATCTTTACCAGCCCATTGATCCCTTTGATCAACGGATGCTGGATGTTGGTGACGGTCACCGTATCTATATGGAACAATGCGGTAATCCCGGCGGGGTTCCGGTGGTTGTTCTGCATGGCGGCCCCGGTGGCGGCTGCAGCCCTGCGATGCGGCGCTACTTTGATCCCAACATCTACCGGATCATTCTGTTCGACCAGCGCGGCTGTAGCCGCTCGCGGCCCCACGCAAGCGTCGAGGCGAACACCACTTGGCATCTGGTCGCGGATATCGAGCTGATCCGTGCAACGCTGGGTATCGACCGCTGGATCGTGTTTGGCGGGTCTTGGGGTGCGACGCTCGCCCTGATTTACGCGCAGGCACATGCCGAAAGGGTTGCGGCGTTGGCACTGCGCGGGGTCTTTTTGATGACCCAGCCAGAGCTGGACTGGTTCTATGGCGGCGGGGCAGGAAAATTCTGGCCCGATCTGTGGGAACGCTTTACCAGCCTGATCCCTACGGACGAACAGGACGATTTTATCGCCGCTTATCACCGCCGTCTTTTCTCGGGCGATATCCCGCTTGAAACGCGCTATGCGCGTGCATGGGCGTCTTGGGAGAATGCGCTGGCCTCGATCGACAGTGACGGGATCACCGGCGAAAGCCCTGCGGATTATGCCCGTGCATTTGCGCGCCTCGAGAATCATTATTTCCACAACGCCGGCTTTTTGACTCAAGACCAGCAAATCCTGCGGCCTTCTCAAATGGCCAAAATTGCCGATATTCCCGGTGTGATCGTGCAGGGGCGCTATGACATGATCTGCCCGCCGGTATCGGCGCATATGCTCTCGCAGATGTGGCCAAAGGCCCGCCTGACACTGATCGGCCGTGCCGGGCACGCCCTGTCGGAACCGGGTATCAGTGCCGAACTTGTGCGGACCATGGATATGTTGGGCGCACAACGTGCGTCGATTGGCCTTTAGGCTTTACACATCGGCACCAGTGGATAAGCTGACCCTTAGTAATGGGGAGGCCACCAGGTCTTGGGCAACGTCCTGACGATTATTTTACAGCGCCTTGCTCTTGGCATTTTGACGTTGCTGATCGTTTCAGTGGTTATCTTTGTTGCTGTTAATCTCTTGCCGGGGGATTTCGCGGAATCCATTCTTGGGCAGGGGGCCACGCCCGCAGCGGTCGCATCGATCCGGCGTGATCTTGGCCTCGATCAACCACTTGTCACGCGGTACTTTGACTGGCTCGGTGGCGTGCTGCGCGGGGATTTAGGCTCTAGCTTTGCGCAGGCGAACTTTGCAAGCTTTACTGGAACCACATCAGGCGCGACGACAGTCGCCGCGCAGATTGCACCACGTTTTGGCAATACGATGTTTCTGGCGATGGTGACGGCGGCGATTGCGGTGCCATTCTCGATCTTGTTGGGTGTGCTGGCAGCCCTTTACCGCAACACGGTGTTTGACCGCGCCACAAACATCTTTACGTTATCGTCCATCTCCAGCCCAGAGTTCTTTCTGGCCTACATCCTGATCCTGTTCCTCGCCGTGCTGAACCCGATCTTTCCGTCACTGTCCAATATCTTTGACGGGATGCCATTCAGCGAGCGGCTGGAGAAATCCATGTTGCCCGCGCTGACCCTGACGCTTGTTGTCACTGCCCATATGATGCGCATGACACGCGCCGCGATCATCAATCTGCTGGCTTCACCCTATATCGAGATGGCCCGCCTCAAGGGTCTGTCCCCGATGCGGGTGATCGTCAGACATGCTTTGCCCAATGCGCTGGCCCCGATCATCAATGTGATCGCGCTGAACCTTGCCTATCTGATCACCGGTGTCGTCGTGGTCGAGGTCGTGTTTGTTTATCCCGGAATCGGTCAGCTTTTCGTCGATAGCGTGAAAATCCGCGACATTCCGGTTGTGCAGGCCTGCTGTCTGATCTTTGCCACGGCGTTTATTCTGCTCAACCTGACGGCTGATATCATGTCGATCCTGTCCAACCCGCGCCTGAGGCATCCGAAATGATCTGGTTTGTCGCAGTTCTGATCGGCATGGGTGCCGTGGCTTGGGCTTTCCGCTTCGGAGGCCAAGCTGCCACAGGCAATGCGCCCATGTTTCGCGATATGCCGTTCGGCGTGGCCTACGGGTATGTGCTCGGCGTGGTTGTCCTGCTTTGGCTGGTCTGGGCCTATATGCAGGGCCGCAGCACAGACCCCGCGGTCGCCAACAAGTTCTTCTTCCTGCGTGTCGCCATCGAGGGGTTCATCTTGTTTGCCATCGCCGCATGGCTGTTTCGCATTCTGGGGCGGACAGTTGGCACCTCGTGGAGCCGCAAGCTTTTTCGCTCGATGCCGCTGACGGCGTCTTTTGGTATCCTGATTATCATTCTTTACGCGATATTGGCTGTCTTCGCAGGTTTGCTTGCCCCTTACGGTCAGGAACAGATCGTGCCCGGTGTTGCAGCCAATATCATCCCCGGTGGCGATCCTGCCATGGGTGGCAACCCAGACTTTCCTTTGGGTACCGACCAGATTGGCCGTGATATCCTGAGCCGTCTGATCTATGGCGCGCAAAACACGGTTGGTATTGCCTTTGCAACAACGCTGCTGGCGTTTTTGCTGGGCGGCACACTGGGTTTTCTTGCGGCGACATTGGGCGGGTGGCTGGATCAGGTACTTTCAAGGTTGGTCGATGTGCTGATGGCTATTCCGTCGCTGATCTTTGCGCTGCTCTTGATGACAATCGCCAGCGTTTGGGCGCCGCAACTGGGTATCCCGCTTACCGTCTTTATGGTCATTATCATTGCAGTGATCGACAGCACCCGCGTGTATCGTTTGGCCCGCGCTGTCGGACAGAACATCGTGGTGATGGATTATATCGAGGCCGCGAAACTGCGCGGCGAGGGGTTGGGTTACCTTGTTTTCAAGGAAATCCTGCCCAATGCAACCGCGCCGCTGCTGGCCGAATTCGGGTTGCGGTTCTGCTTTGTTTTCCTGACAATCGCGTCACTGTCTTTCTTGGGTGTCGGCATCCAGCCGCCGCTGGCGGACTGGGGTACGATGGTCCGTGATCTGGCAGGGTTTGTGAACTTCGCGCAGTTCGCTCCGCTGGCAGCGACCGGACCTTTGCTGGCCGCCGGTGCCATTGCCTTGCTGACCGTGGCGGTCAACTTTGTCGTTGACTGGATGCTGCACAAATCGTCGGGGCTGAAAGAATGACCGAACAACCGCTTGTCAAAATGCGTGGTGTCAAACTTGAAGGCCGCAGTGACGAGGTCTGGAGCCCGATCATCAATGGCGTCGATCTGACATTGGCGCGGGGCGAGGTGCTGGGCCTGATCGGTGAATCCGGAGCTGGCAAATCTACGCTGGGTCTGGCCGCGATGGGCTATACCCGTGACGGCGTTCGCATCAGTGAAGGTACGGTTGAATTCGACGGGATTGATCTGCTCAAAGCCTCTGCCGCGACCAAACGTGAACTCTTGGGCAAGCGGATTGCCTATGTCGCGCAGTCTGCCGCCGCCAGTTTCAACCCTGCCCACAAGCTGATGGACCAGCACGTCGAAGGCCCGGTGCAGCACCATGTCATGAGCCGCGCCCAAAGCGAGGCGGATGGTATCGAATTATACGCCAAGTTGCGTTTGCCGAACCCCGAACAGATCGGGTTTCGCTATCCGCATCAGGTGTCGGGCGGACAGTTGCAGCGGTGCATGACGGCAATGGCTATGTCCTGCCGTCCTGACCTGATTATCTTTGACGAGCCGACAACCGCGCTTGATGTCACCACCCAGATCGAGGTGCTGGCCTCGATTCGTGACATTGTGGAGCAATTCAATACTGCGGCGATCTATATTACCCACGATCTGGCGGTCGTGGCGCAGATGGCCGACCGGATCAAAGTCCTGCTCAAGGGTGACGAGGTGGAAACCGCCGACACCCGCACGATGCTGTCCGCTCCACAGCAGGAATACACAAAATCCCTTTGGGCCGTCCGCAGCTTTGAACGGCCCGCAAAGCCGGCTGTGCAAACCGGTGCGGTTCCCGTTGTCAGCGTTCAGAATGTCGATGCATCCTATGGCACAGTGCCGGTGCTGCATGATGTCAGCTTTGACATGCATGAAGGCCGGACCGTGGCAGTTGTGGGCGAAAGCGGGTCCGGCAAATCAACGACAGCCCGTTGCATTACGGGTCTGTTGCCGCCCAAGGCGGGCCAGATCATGGTCGATGGCAAAGTCATGCCCGCCGATTATCGCAAACGGTCAAAGGATCAGTTGCGACAGGTGCAGATGATCTATCAGATGGCGGATACCGCCCTGAACCCGCGCATGTCCATTGGACAGATCATCGCCCGTCCGGTGCAATTTTACTTGGGGCTGACGGGTGCGCAAAAGCGAAAGAAGGTGGATAGCCTGCTGGAGCAGATCGAACTTGAACCAACTCAATATTACCACCGCCTGCCTTCAGAGCTTTCAGGCGGACAAAAGCAGCGCATCGGGATCGCCCGCGCGCTGGCGGCAGAACCAAAGTTCATCATCTGTGACGAGGTGACTTCTGCGCTGGACCAATTGGTCGCAGAGGGTATTCTGCGACTATTGGCGCGATTGCAGGATGAACTGGCGCTTTCCTATATGTTCATCACGCATGATCTTGCGACAGTAAAAGCGATCGCAGACGAAGTCGTGGTGATGAAAGACGGGCGTGTGGTAGAGCAGGGGCCGAAAAACGAAATGTTTACACCGCCACACCACCCCTACACAGACCTTTTGCTGTCATCGGTGCCTGAAATGGACCCTGACTGGCTTACCAATCTACTCGCGGAACGCGGAGTTGATAACATCGGCGATGCAGCTGTTGATAAGATGTAAACCGAATCATCCATGCAAATGGGGACAGAACTGGACTTGTGAGGTCCGAAAAATAACTAGGGAGAACGGAAAATGAGTGGAATTAGCAGACGCGGTCTATTGAAGACCGGTGTTGCAGCGGGTGTATTGGGCCTTTCGGGCATGCCTCTGCGCGCGCAAACACGGGGCGGCAAACTGACGGCGGGTCTGTCGGGCGCCAATACATCCGATAGCTGGGATGGCCGGACACATTCCGATCTTTTCATGATCGCTTGTGCGCAGGGTGCCGTGTTTGACAGCCTGACCGAAATAGCGGCGGATGGTTCGCTCAAGGGCGAGTTGGCGGAAAGCTGGGAAGCCACACCGGACGCCAAGACCTGGACATTCAACCTGCGCCAAGGTGTCACCTTCCATAACGGTAAGTCGTTTGGTGCCGACGATGTGATCGCATCGCTGCAGATGCACGTCGAAGAAGGCGCGAAATCAGCCGCGGAGCCGATTGTGTCCGCCATTGTCGATATGCAGAAAATGACCGATTACCAGGTGCAGTTGACCCTTGCCGCCGGTAACGCCGATCTGCCTTATCTGCTGTCGGATTATCACATCCTGATGTATCCCGCAGGCCAGATCGAAGAGGCCATTGCCCAAGGGATCGGGACAGGTCTTTATCAAGTGCAGTCGTTTGATCCCGGTGTCCGCATGGTCGCCACCCGCTATGCCGACCACTATAAAGGTGACAGCGCGGGCTTCTTCGATGAAATCGAATACATCGCGATCAATGACAACACCGCCCGTACCAACGCCTTGCTGACCGGTCAGGTTGATGCGATCAACCGGATCGATTTCAAGACCGAGGCTTTGCTGCGCGCCAACCCCGCGCTGCGGATTCAGGAACTGACCGGCAACCAGCACTATATCTTCCCGATGCTGACAAAGGTGGCACCGTTCGATGACGTCAATGTGCGCCGCGCATTGAAGTACGGTATCAACCGTCAGGAAATGGTCGATAAAATCCTGCAAGGTCACGGTCAGGTCGGCAACGATTCACCCATCGGCCCCGCAAACCAGTACTATAATGCCGATATGGAACAGCTGGCCTATGATCCGGACAAGTCCAAGTTCTACCTGCAGCAAGCAGGTTTGGACAGCATTGACCTCGATCTTTCCGCATCCAGTGCGGCATTCGAAGGGGCCGTTGATGCGGCCCTGCTCTTTAAGAACTCTGCTGCCGAAGGCGGGATTAACATCAATGTTGTTCAGGAACCGGCGGATGGTTATTGGTCAAACGTCTGGCTGAAAAAGCCTTGGGTTGCCAGCTACTGGTCAGGGCGTGCGACCGAAGACTGGATGTTCGCCACAGCCTATGAAGCGGGTGCACCGTGGAACGACAGTCAGTGGGACCAGCCACGCTTCCAAGAGTTGCTTTTGTCTGCTCGTGCCGAACTGGACAGCGACAAGCGTCGTGAGCAGTACTATGAAATGCAGCAGATCCTGCGTGATGATGGCGGTGTGATCCTGCCGATGTTTGCGAACTATGTGCAGGCTGTGAACAACCGGATTTCCTCGCCAGATAAGGTGGGTAACCTGTGGCAGATGGATAACGCCCGCATGGCCGAACGCTGGTCTTTGGCGTAAGGGCTTCGGGAAAAATCAAAGCGCCCCGCCGGATGGTGGGGCGTTTTGCATTTGGCGCTGCTGCGCCTGACAGCCTGATCAGGATACTAGGGCTTGCAGACTCGCTCAACCTACCCTATGTCACTTGCAACAGCGGCGACTTGGCCTCCACCCCCAAGCCTCCACCGGAAAATTTCACGGGCCGCGCGCCCGTTTTTTTGTGTCCGCACGCAAGTCGGAAAGAATGATGAACGATCTGATCGCCAAAGCGGCCATTGACCGCCGCATCGCCGAGATTATCACCCCTGTCGTCGAGGACATGGGGTTCGAAGTTGTGCGCGTCCGCCTGATGAGCGGCAAGGAAAGCATCCTGCAGATCATGGTGCAGCGTCCGGACGGCACGATTGAAGTGGATGAATGTGGCCAGATTTCCACCGCGCTCAGTGCCGTACTGGATGTCGAAGACCCTATTCTGGATGTTTATACTCTGGAGGTTTCCAGCCCAGGTATCGACCGTCCTCTGACCCGGATGAAAGATTTTGATCAGTGGGAAGGCTTTGAAGCCAAGGTCGAAACTGACGAACTGATCGACGGGCGCCGCCGCTTTAAGGGGCAATTGGCCGGTACCGAGGGTGACGAGGTGTTGATCACCATCACCGAAGGCACCATCGGTCTGAAATTCGAATGGCTGTCAGATGCCAAACTGGTCCTGACAGATGAGTTGATCCGCGATGTTTTGCGCGGTCGTAAGGATGCGGGTCAGATCGACGAGACCCAATTTGATGAAATCGAAACCATCATTGATGGCGAGGAGAACACTTAAGATGGCCTATACATCCGCCAACCAGTTGGAGCTTTTGCAGACCGCAGAGGCTGTTGCCCGCGAAAAGAACATCGAGCCCGGGCTTGTTGTGGAAGCGATGGAAGAATCGCTCGCCCGCGCTGCCAAGTCACGCTATGGCGCGGAAATGGATATTCGCGTGTCCATCGACCGCAAGACCGGTCGTGCAACATTTACCCGCGTCCGGACGGTTGTCGAAGATGACGCGCTTGAGAATTATCAGGCCGAATTTA
>CAYGMX010000062.1:0-10530 GCA_964351055.1 uncultured Loktanella sp.
TCGAACAAACAGATCGCGCGCGACCTGGATCTTCAGGAACCGACAGTCAAACTGCACATGAAAACCCTCTACCGCAAGGTGGGTGCAGCCAACCGCACCCAGGCCGCGTTGATTGCGCGCGAGGCGGGACTGTTCTGATCTATCCCTTCGGATAGGCGCAGTCTCGGATGCCTTGTGCTGTTAACCATCCGCGCGGATGAGCAGCCTCGGCCATTAGGCTAGTGCATGGGCAAAGGAGAATGCCGATGCCGATGCAAGCGACACTACCACTTATGGCCGAAAGCCAGAGCAAACCCCGCCGCGGGTGGCTGCGCCGTGCCCTGATGGGTGGGGGGCTGGCCGATCTGGGCCGTTTGCCGCGCTACATCGCCATAGCAGTTCTGGGCGGCGGGCTGATATGGGCGCCGATCACCGGCTATCTCAAGACGGCACCGCTAACTTATCGGTCGACGACCTCGCTGATTTTGCCGGGTTCGGGCGCCTCCGCCTCTTTGAACCTCAACGGCATCGGGCAGGCCTCGTCATACGCAAACTCCGCTTTTGCAAGCAATGCCGTCAGCCCGACGGAAACCTACAAGCGGCTGCTCAGTGCGGACCGGATCCGCGCAGCGGCAGCTCTTTCGCTCGGCATTGCGCGCGATCAACTGGGATCGCCACGAATTCAACTGGTGGATCAGACCAGTCTGATCCATGTCGAAATGACAGGCGGCACCCCGATCGAAGCCCAGGCAAGGGCGGAGGCGATCCTCGCTGCCTTTTTTGCCGAACTTGATGCCCTGCGCTCGGACGAGGTCAGCACCCGCGAAGACAGCGGGCTACAGGCGATTGCGGACTACCGCCATTCCGTTGCCAGTACCCGCAGCGAGATTGCCAACCTGCAAGACGAAAGCGGGTTGTTGTCCGTCGCCCAATACGCCGCTTTGCTCGACCGTCATCTGGCGCTTGAGGCACAGATACAGGATCGTGCAGCAGTCCTGAGCGAGAAGTCGGCCGCTGTTGCCAGCCTTGAGCTGCAGTTGGGCCTTGATGTGGGACATGCAGCGGCGACCCTGAAGCTCTTTGCCGACAGCACCTATCTGGCCTTGCTTGCCGAAACCGCGCGGTTCGAGGCCACCTTGGCCGAGGCAACCGCCCACTACGGCGCGCGCCACCCCGATGTGCAGACGGCACAAGCCAGCCGTGACACAGCATGGTCAGCGGCAAGACAATTGGCGCAAAGGATCACAGGGCTGCCCGCCGAAGACGTGGCGCTTCTTGATCTCGCCCCACAGGGTGCGCGCGCAGAGCTTTTGGCGCAACTGGTTCGTATGGACGCAGACCGTGCAGGCGCGGCAGAGGAACTGGCCACATTGCAGGCAAGGCTGGAAAACAGTCAGGCCGATCTGAACGCAAAAGCGTCAGCTGCTTCCAAGTTGCAGGATCTTGAACGGGACTTCTCTGTTGCCGAGGCTGTCTTTGCGTCGGCAATCGCGCGCGCCCAATCCAGCAAGTCCGATGTCTATGCGTCTTATCCGCTTGTTCAGGTTCTGGAAAACCCGTCCTTGCCGGAACGTCCTTCGTCACCCAATCGCAAACTTGCCTACGCGGCAGGGATCGCTGCGACCTTCATGCTTCTTGTCAGCCTTGTCATGGGCTGGGTGCGGCTGGCTGTCATCAGCCGCCTGCTGAACCAGCCATCGGACAGCAAATGACCGATCAGAACCCGATCGAACGGTTTGTCTACAAGACACTGACCATGACATGGCCGCTTTATGCTGTGGGTGCGCTCTATGTCGTGGGGCCGGTGCTGGCATGGTTGTTGGGTGCTCTGGTCTTTGTGATATTGTACCTTGGGCCAGCCGTGCGCCCCGATATGCGCGCCACGGGATCGATCCCGCCGGTCGTCTGGGGTTGGATCGCGGGCATGGCGGTGATGCTGGTCGCTTTATGGATCGGGCATGCCGACTGGGCGCTTGGGCTGAAGCAGACCATCAAATCATCGATCGGTTGGGCGAAAGGCTGGGCGCTTCTGGCGCTGCTCCCGCTTGCGGGTGCGGTCTTGCCGATCCGGCGCGCGGTGTTGGTGCGGGCGCAATGCGTCGTGGGTCTGTGGACGTTGATCCTTGCGCCTGCCTTGCTGGTTGCCCCCTACATAGGGCTGCCCGAACGCATCTTTACGTCACCGCTCAAGGCTGTCGGCGGTCCGGGCCCCGAGTATTTCACAGTCTATTTCTTTACATGGGATCCGGCCAGCTGGACTCCACGCTGGCAATTCTTTGCGCCTTGGTCGCCCTTTGCGGCGCTGCTTGGCCTGATTACGATCCTGTTTGCCCTCGAGGAAAAATCTGTGAAGTGGCGCGCCATCGGCGTGACGGCAGGGATGGTGATGATCTTTGCCAGCAAGTCGCGGATGGGTCTTGTCGGCTTGGTGGCCTGCACTCTTGGTCCACGGATGATGCCGCTCTTGCTGCGCGGCTGGGCGTGGCAGGTCGGGGCGGGTTTGGCCGCCTCTGCGGCAGTGATCGGCGGCAGCCTTGCCGCCGCTGCAAGCAATGCTGTGGCGACATTCAAGGGTGCACGCGCGGACAGTACCCGCGTCCGCGAAACGCTTCAGCGTATCGCTTCGGAACGCTGGCAGAACGATGCCTACTGGTTCGGACATGGTACAGTCCATCCGGGGTCCCACGCTGTGGAATACATGCCGATCGGCAGCCATCACACATGGTTCGGGCTGCTTTTCGTAAAGGGGCTGGTGGGACTGTTCAGCCTTCTGGTACCATTCGTCTGGCAGACCGGACTGGCAATGAAAGACGCAACTCTGTCGCCGCGGGGCTATCTGCCAATGGGGATCATGATGACGCTCACCCTGCTGTCATTCGGCGAGAATATAGAGATTCAAGCCTATCTGCTTTGGCCCGCACTGATGACCCTGGGCATCCACGCAAGAGAACTGGCCCGCGATCGGGACGCCTTGCAAGTCTGACGGCCTTGCGACCGGTCGCCTCAGCGAAAGGCCGCAAGGTTGACGATTATCTCTCCGGGTTGTGTGCGGTTTAGCACCTGTTTGAGCGGTGTCACATCCGTTGTGCGTGGCAGATAGCTGGCCAAACGCTGGGCTGCGGGCAGGTCTGTAGCAAAACCGTAGCTGATGTAAAAGTCCTCAAACTCCGGTCTGAACTGCGTGGCGACAGTGACCCAGTAACCGGCAGACCGCAGATCGGTCGCAAAGAGGGTGGCGGCTTGCGCCATGGCTGCAGAGGCAGGGTCGACCATCAGGGTTATTCTTCCTTCGGGCAGGGGCGCCGCACCTGTGCCGATCCAGTCACTGGGCGCGTAATCTGTTGCGTCATCGCTGAGATTGCTGACCCGCCAAACGGCATTGTCCGAAAGCGATGCCACGGTCTCGAGCAACCCTGACCCTGTGGTGACGCGCGACAGGATCGGTGCGGCATAGTCGTCGCCTGAGAGTGGCACATCAAGAATTTCAACAAGATAAGTCGGGCTTGCGTCCGGAACGGGGTGCCAGACAAGCTCTGCGTCTTGTCCTGTTCCTGCAGCGAAGGCCAGCGTCGGTGCGGCAATCATATCTGTTTGCGATACGCTGACCTGCGCCTTTTGGGCCGCCGCAGGCACGCTTTGCGCCGCTTTCACGAACCAGTAGGCCGCCAGAGCAGGGTTTGCCGCACCTGCCTCAGCGGTCTCGTAAAGCAATCCAAGGTTATATTGCGCCCTTGGATGCCCCCGCAAAGCGGCGCGTGTGTACCACGTCAGCGCCTGTTCTGGATCACGCGGTCGCCCTAGCCCCGCGTCATACATGATTGCGATATTGAACTGCGCCTCTGCAAGGCCAAGAGCCGCGGCCTTGGCATACCAATCAAAGGCAATGTCAAAATCACGCGCGCCGCCATAGCCGCGGTCCGCCAGCAGACCCAGGCCCAGCATCGCCTGCGCCGAACCGGCAGCGGCCTCTTGCTGCCAGATTTCCGCGGCCCGCGCAAAATCGCGGCTGGCAAAGGCCTCGGCACCTGTGTCCTGTGCCCAGCTCAAGGCTGGACACAAGCAAAGGAGAACCGCTGTGACGAGGGCGGAGCGTCGCATTAGCGCCAACTGATTTCGACGATGCGGTTTTCTTCCTCGGCAACGCCATCCGGTGTTGCCACCTGCAATTCGCTGTTGCCACGGCCTAGGACCTGCAACCGCTCGATCGGGATGCCGCGGTTGGTCAGGGCTGTTGCGACAGCTGTGGCGCGTTGCAATGACAGGTTCAGGTTCGCACTTGGGTTCCCGACTTTGTCGGCACCACCTGCGACGATCATCACAAAGGGGTCGCCTTCGCGAAAGGTCCGCACGGCACGGTCCAGTGTCTCGGCCTGATCTGCGCTGATTGTCGCACTCCCCGAAGCAAAATAGACCCGCAGCCACGGTGCCTCTTCGGTTTCTGCCGCAATCGGTGTGCTGCTTTGTGCCGTTTCCTGCGCGATAAGGCCGGTGGCCCCGCCAAGCAGGGTGATTGCGATCATCGCAGGCTTGAAATTGAAGTTTGTCATAGGTCAGTATCCTTTCGTGTGAAGTTTGGGTGGTTTGGTGTTCATCGGGTTGCGCTGGCGCCAGCGCCATCTTTCGCCGGGGCCACAAAGAGATCGATCCGCGCGGGTGCCGCATCGGGTGCGAACCATGTCAAATCGACCACAGCCGCGTTGTAGCGCGCGGCCAGGGCCTGTGCCGCCGCCGCATCCTCGGGGCGATAAAAGCGCACATGGGTCTGGGTGACATCAATCTGGGAGGCGGTGACCACATAGGTTTGTGCGCCAAGAACCGCGTTCGCGGTCTGAAGCGCGGTTGCGTCCGCGCTGTCGGCCTGCACCGTCACGGTTACGTTTTCAAACGGTGCCAGCGGGGCGGTACAATCATGGCAGACAAATGCAGCATCCGGTTGCGGGGCAGTCAGGTTGTCGGGCACTGCAGGTACTTGCGGGGGAATTGCCGCAAATGTGAAAGAAGGATTATCCAGCCTGACCGGTCGCGCCGCCAGAAGCGGGGCGCGACCCATGACGTTCGGTGCAACGGCGGTCGGAAGGGGCTGGGCCGGACCTGCGGCTGGCACATTTGGCGGAGTGGCGAAAGGACCGCCAACTGCTTGGGGCGCTTCCAGCGCGGCGGTGGCCTGCTCGGGCGGCGTTGGCGCTGCCCTTTGCGAGGCGCTCAAGCCGGCCAGCGCAAGCCCAAAACCGAGGACCGGAATTGCAGCGATTGCCGCCCGCCTGATGTTGTGCGGCGCGACAAAGGCCGCTGATGGTGCAGGGGTGGTCCGGTCCTTCCGCGCCTTTGCCGCATCCCTTTGCAGCGAGAGTTCATGCGCCTTGCGATCAAGCCTCGCGGCTTCGTCGATATGCCATGTTGCGGCCAATTCCAGTCCGCGCTGGCCGCGCGGTATATACGCCGACCGGGACCGCGAAGGATGGCGCACCGGCGCGCCAGAGACTTCTCTTGGCCAGACAGGTTTCACGGTGCGACTTGCACGCATGGCCCGTGTCATCGGGCAATCTGGGCTTTGTGAACTGGCGGTCCGGTCGGTCATCGTGCCGTGCACTTTCGTCGTTGCAATGGTGAAGGCGAGGGCAGGGCAGACATGTCGGGTGGTCACGATCTGCGGCGCTCTGGCCTTGCGGGGGGAACTGGCCCCCCAACCAGAGTTTTGGGGGGCCGATACTCGTTAACAGGGGGGAGGGACAGGCTTACATGCCGGGGGTCATGACCGCGTCGATGACGTGAATGACGCCATTGGACTGCACGACATCGGCGATGGTGACGGTCGCAACAGTCCCGTTCTCGTCTTCCAGCATGATCATTCCGTCATCGTAGGTGGCCTGCAACACGCAGCCGCCCAGCGTCGCAACGGGGTGCTGGCCGTTATCGTCGGCAATCATGCCCTGGATCGCTTCGGCCAGCGCGTTTGCGCCAACCACATGGCAGGTCAGCACTTGGGTCAGCAGGTCCTTGTTTTCGGGCATCAGGAGGTTTTCAACTGTGCCTGCGGGCAAAGCGGCAAAGGCGGCATTTGTCGGGGCGAACACTGTGAACGGGCCTTCGCCCTGCAGCGTTTCGACAAGACCGGCGGCCTGCACAGCGGCGACAAGCGTGGTGTGGTCGGCGGAATTGACGGCGTTTTCGATGATGTTCATCGTGGGCAGCATTTCTGCACCACCCACCATCGGGTTGGCCGCATGTCCGGCTGCATAGGCCACAGTCGATCCAACAGTGAGCGTCAGGGCAGCAAGAGCGGATTTCATCAAAGTCATTTTGCGGTTCCTTGTAGGTTGCGGCCGGACTGCTGTCCGGCGATACAAAGAACCACGCGATGCCCGATGAAATAGTTTCACCGCACCGCGAAAATTTTTTCGTTTAGATTGAAATGACCTGTCCGGCGGCGAGCACGTCACCTGTGGGTGCGCCTGTGGTCGAGCCGCCAACAGGTTCGTCACTGATCGCCAGAGTGCCTCCGGCGATCTGGCCGGTCAATGCATCGGGCACGGCAATATCAACGACCTGTTGGTCGGGCAGGACACCCAGCGAGACAGGTGCCGCAGCCCCGTCCGCAATCAGCCAGAGTTCCAGAACGCGACTGGGCCTTGCAGTGCCGGACTGGCGATCGATCCGCAGGACGCCCAATTCAGGCGCATAACTGGCGAGCACGACAAGCGATTGGTCCGCCGCCGCAAGCTCGGCTGTGAAGCGCGGGGCGAATGTGTCCGGGGCATCAACCTGTGGCAGGATCGCAAGGACCGCCAAACCAAAGGCCGCAGCAAAGCCCGCGCCCAGCAATGCCCGCCAGAGCGACACTCTGGAAGCGGGGCGCGCGGCATCGGCAAAAAGGATGCCGTCGATCCGTGACTTGACCAGCGGGGGCGGGGCAACGGGGACAAAATCATCTGCAAGCGATACAAACCTTTCGTCCCATTCAGCCACCAACCGGCGCAAAGCTGGTTCCGCCTGCAACCGGTCCTCGAACGCGCAGCGCGTCTGTGCATCCATCAGATGCAGCGCATATTCGCCAGCAAGGGCTGCGTCATCGTTATGATCGTCAGCGGATGTCATCGGGTCAGACAGTCTTTCAGTTTCAGCAGGCTGCGCCGCAGCCATGTGCGCATTGTATTGAGCGGCACAGCATATTGTGTCGCCAGTTCATCGTAACTGTACCCTTCAAGATAGGCACCCCGGACCGCATCTGCACGATCAGGGTCGAGTTCGTCCAGACATCTGTCGATCTGCGCTCTTTCGGACGCGGCCAGAACGGCCGTTTCGGGCGTCGGGCCCTTGTCCGCAAGATCATGTACCTCATCAATATCAACAGAGCCCCTTTTGCGGGTGCGCAGTTTATCAATGGCAAGGTTCCGCGTCAGCGTGATCAACCATGTCATCGGACTGTAGCCATTGGCTGCATAGGTGCCGGACTTTTGCCAGATCCTGACAAAGGCGTCCTGCAATGCGTCCTCGGCTTCAGCCCGATCATTCAAGATACGCAGGCAGACGCCAAAAAGTTTCGCGGACGTTGCATCATAGAGCATCGAAAAGGCAGCCCTGTCGCCAAGGCTGACCCGCGCGATCATTTTTTCGATGTCTTCTCGGGTCGCCATATGGTCACTCTTGATCATGCAAGCCCATGCTTAGCAGAGGCTGTACAGAGGCGAAAGGCGACAAAGCTGCATGGCTTGCTGTGGCCTTTTGACAGGCTTTGCCAATGCTGCAACATGACCGTCCAATCTGGCGAGGAACATGCAACACGCCTTAAGGTTCAAAAGGCGCCGGAGTCCGCAAGATTATGCACCGTCTGTTGCTTTGCGTCATGACGGTGCCAGTGTTGAGCATCAGGTAGCAACCAAAGATGGAATTGGCCGGCTTGTCCCTCCGGTATCTTCAACGGATCAGGCAGAGCCGCAGCGCAGATTGAATGCGTCCTTGGCGCTGGTGAGAGGTCTTGCGGCCGACCGTCCGGAAGCCCGTTTGCCCTTCAAATCTCCAGTATGGTACTGCCGATCGTCTGGCGGGATTCAAGCGCTTCATGTGCCTTTGCAACATCCGCGAGAGCAAAGCGCTGGCCGATCACGATCTTCACATCGCCCGACAACACTTTCTGGGCCAGATGCTTTGCCATCGCCTGACAGGTGTCATGGTCGCCGATGTGGGTGAACACGGTCGGTCGGGTGATCTTCAGCGATCCCATCTTTCCCAAAGTACCGATATCGAATGGCGGAACCGCACCTGATGCGTTTCCGAAACTGATCATCATGCCCAATGGCCTCAACGACGCGAGCGAGCCTTGGAACGTGTCTTTGCCAACGGCGTCCATAACCACATCAACGCCTTTGCCATCGGTCAGATTGCGCACTTCTGCGGGCCAATCGCTGTCACGATAGTTCAGACAGTGGGTTGCACCGTGTTCGCGTGCAAGCTGGCATTTTTCAGCACTACCGGCCGTCCCGATCAAGGTAATGCCTTCCGATCGCGCCCATTGGCACGCCAAAAGCCCAACGCCTCCGGCAGCGGCATGAAACAGCACGGTGTCGCCCGCCTTCAACGGCGTTGTCCGGTGGAAAAGATATTCCACCGTCATCCCCTTGAGCATCATCGCCACACCCTGTTCGAAGGAAATACCGTCGGGTAGGGGGCAGACCTGCGCGGCAGGCATGACGCGTGCTTGCGTATAGGCGCCTGGCGGTTGCGAGGCATAGGCGGCACGATCACCGACTTTCAGGTGGGTCACACCTTCGCCAACCGCCTCGATAATGCCTGCGGCCTCCATGCCCATCGCATGAGGCAGTTGCATCGGATAAAGACCGGAGCGCTGGTACACATCGATGAAATTCAGGCCGACCGCCTTTTGTGCGATGCGTACCTCGCCTGCGCCCGGCTCTCCTACAGGTCTGTCGACCAGTTTGAACTGCTCTGGTCCGCCGTGCGCTTCGATGATTGCCGTAAGTGCCATTCTCTTGTTCCTTGCTTTAACGCAGATGCAGAGCCCTTTGCCCCATCTGTCTGCGATTGTCGCGCATGTTGCATGCCAGTGCCTTCATTGCCCGCACAGGGCCTGTCGCAATCAGACCTTGGTGCCGGTGAACGTGTCTGAAAACTGTTCCCGCAGAATGTTCTTTTGCAGTTTGCCCATCGTATTGCGTGGCAGGTCCGGCATCACGATCAGTTTTTTGGGTTGCTTGAAACGCGCAAGCCGGTCGCCCAGCGCGGCCATGATCGTATCGGTTGACAGTGTCGCGTCCGGCTCAGCGACAAGCAGGCCGACCACGCTTTCGCCAAAGTCCGGATGTGGCACCCCGATCACCGCGCTTTCCAGAACGCCGGGTTGTTCGTCAAGGACCAGTTCGATTTCCTTGGGATAGATGTTGTAGCCCCCCGAAATGATCAGGTCTTTGTTACGGCCAACGATGGTCACGTAACCATCTGCATCGATCCGTCCCAGATCGCCGGTAATGAAGAACCCGTTCTTGCGCAGCTCTTCGGCGGTCTTTTCGGGCATCTGCCAGTAGCCGCGAAAGACGTTTGGTCCGCGTACCTCGATCTGGCCGATCTCGCCTTGCGCGACCTCATCGCCTGTGGCGGGATCCGTGATTTTCAACTCCACCCCTGGCAAAGGAAACCCGACGGTGCCGGCGCGCCGTTCTCCGTCATAGGGGTTCGAGGTGTTCATATTGGTTTCGGTCATGCCATAGCGCTCTAGAATACGGTGACCGGTCCGTTCCTCAAAGCGGGTATGGGTTTCCGCCAGTAAAGGCGCCGACCCCGAAACAAAGAGCCGCATATGCGCTGTCAGGTCGGCGCCGAAACGGTCATCCTCAAGTAGTCTTGTGTAAAAGGTCGGCACCCCCATCATGGTCGTTGCGAGCGGCATGGAGCCGATCATCTGGTCAACGTCGAATTTTGGCAAGAAGATCATTGATCCGCCAGCAATCAGCGTGACATTGCTTGCCACGAAAAGCCCGTGCGTGTGAAAGATCGGCAGCGCGTGCAAAAGAACGTCTGCAGCCGTAAATCGCCAATAATCCGCCAGGGTCCGGGCGTTCGATAACAGGTTTTCCTGCGTCAACATCGCGCCTTTGGACCGGCCGGTCGTGCCGGAGGTATAAAGAAAGGCGGCCAGATCGTCGCGCGCGCGGGCGGCTGTGTCAAAGGCTTCGGGCTGGTGTTGGGCAAGGTCAGCAAAGCTGCCTGTGCCATCAGGGTTCAAAGTCTTCAACAGGGCCCCGTACGACTGTGCAACTGGGGACAAAGCGGCCTCTGCACGGGCTGTGACGAGCACAAGTTTTGCACCCGAATTGCCAATGAAGTAGTCAAGCTCTGCCGCCGTATAGCCCGTATTGAGCGGAAGAAAGATGACACCGGTCTGCACGCAAGCGGCATAGACAGCCAAGGCCTCTGGCGACTTTTCGATTTGCACGGCCAGCCGGTCACCCGGCACAAGTCCTAAACCCGTGATCGCATGTGCATATCTTGCCGTCATGCGCAGAAACGCGTCATGGGTCAGGATCTGACCGCCCGACA
>CAYGMX010000063.1:0-10478 GCA_964351055.1 uncultured Loktanella sp.
TCTCAGTCTTGCCGCCGGTTTCGATATGGGCGGTCACCTTGCCCTTCCCACGGTCCAACTGCTTGACCATGGATTTCTCCATGATTTTCATGCCCTGCTTGACGAACTGCTTCTTGGCAAATGCGGAAATCTCGGCGTCTTCGACAGGCAGGACACGGTCCATTACCTCGACGACGGTCGTGTCGGCACCCAGCGTGTTGTAAAAGCTGGCAAATTCAATCCCGATCGCGCCCGACCCGATCACAAGCAGCTTCTTGGGCATCTTTTTGGGTTGCAGCGCGTGCTTGTAGGTCCAGACCAGATCGCCGTCTGCCTCAAGACCGGGCAGTTCGCGGGCGCGGGCGCCAGTGGCCAGAACGATGTTCTTGGCGGTCAGATCGTCGGTGCCCTTTTCGGCCTTCACGGATACCTTGCCTTTGGCAGTGATCTTGGCGGTGCCCATAAAGACGGTCACCTTGTTCTTTTTCATCAGATGGCCAATACCGCCGGACAGCTGCCCCGCAACCGCACGGCTGCGTTTAACGACCGCATCCAGATCATAGCTGATGCCCTCTGCCTTCAGGCCGAATTCCTTGGCGCGGTGCATGAGGTGGAACACTTCGGATGATCGCAGCATCGCCTTGGTCGGGATACAGCCCCAGTTCAGACAGATACCACCCAGATGCTCGCGTTCGACAATTGCGACTTTCATGCCAAGCTGTGCGGCACGGATGGCTGCAACATAGCCCCCCGGTCCGGCACCGATCACGATCAAGTCAAAGTTTTGCGCAGCCATGGGGGCCCTCCAGTTCCTAATTTAGTTGAACACTAAACTATTTTTGAAACGACCTCCAGTGACCTGAGGTCATAACAGCTATCCGTTGCACGCAATGTGCCTAATGCGCACCCGCCTGCTGGGCGCGAATGGCCGCGCCATACCCCCCTGCATCCAGAAACGCCTGTTCTGCGGCGGATGTCTTGCGGCTCAAAGCCACGTTGCGATAGGGAAAACGGCCAAAATCACGGATCACCGCGCGATGCGCGCAGGCATGTTCACGGGTGCCTGCGCCGCTCTCAGGCAGGCGTGAATGTATCAGACGGACCGCCCTGTCCTGATCGTAAAGATTCTCTGAATGCATGAGCGGCAGATAAAAAAACTGGCGCACGGGTTCATCGATCTTCATATCCCAGTTCCGCTCGATCGCCATTTTGGCAGCAGCGCGGGCGATGTGATCGCTGGCGAATGCTTTTGCAGTGTCGCGGAACATGTTGCGGGGGAACTGGTCGGTCAGGATGATATAGGCAAGGGTGCCATTGGGATATGTCAGCCACAAGCTCAGCGCGCCTTGGGTTGCCTGCTCCCAGACCTGTCCGAACCTCTTTGCAATCTCTGCATCAAGCGCCGGATCAGACTTGTACCAGTCCGCTGGCGTACATTCGTCCAACCAAAACGAAAGAACCTCATCAGGGGTTACCACTGGGTCTCTCCTCGTCAACTGCGTTCCTTACGCGACCGAACCAGACAATGACTGTGCTGGCAAGTGTCGCGTGACATCAAATTGTCATATGATCTTTCTGAATGAAATGATCTGCGACAAAACACGCCATATGAATTAATCCTTCGATGCCCCGTCTTCGTTGCCAGCCTCGATATAGACACCCTGCGCAAGTTCGGCAGCCACAGCGGTGGATGCCGCCGAAACAGGCGCATAGGGCTGCGTTTCCACGTCGATTGCATCGCGGCTTCGCTGCGTTGCACGGTACAACCCGTAGAACCCGATCGTCGCCATCAACACAGTGGTAAAGAGCCAGAAGCCGTTGTCACCTATCGCGTCCATCATCGCACCAACGATCAGCGGCCCCGCAATCGCACCAACGCCATTGATAAACAATAGACCGCCAGAGGCAGCAGCCATGTCCGACTTGTCAAGATAATCGTTCACGTATGCGATCAGCAGCGCATAAAGCGGGTTTGAGGTACCGCCCAGAATGGCACCACTCAGCACGATCAAAAAGAAGTTACCGGGCACAAGAAAAGCAATCAATGATCCCGCCGCACCGAAGAAGGCGATCCAGATAATCAACACCCGCCGGTCCATCCGGTCCGACAGCCAGCCGATGGGATACTGCAGGACGAGCGCCGCGACATAGATGGCGGAAACAAAAAACGAAATCTCGCCAACAGTCAGCCCCACACGGCTGCCGTAAACCGCAGACATGCCGAATTGCGCGGCAAAGACACCGCCCAACATGAACATCCCGAAACAGGCCAGAGGTGATGCCTTGATCAATTCCTTGATCCGCATCGGCTTGGTTGTGTCAAAGGCGGGCATCGGACGCACCGACAGCAAGACAGGCGCAAAGGCCAGCGAAACAAGGATGGACGGAATGATAAACAGCACATAGCCGGATACATCGCCCATGCTGACAATCCACTGGGCAAAAACGATCCCCGCCATCTGTACGATCATGTAAAGCGATAGCGATTTGCCCCTGTTTTCATTGCTCGATGCATCATTCAGCCAGCTTTCGGCGGTGATATAGACGCCGCAAAAACAAAAACCGATGATCACGCGCCCGACAGCCCAGGCCCAGGGTTCGACCAGAACCGGATAGGCAACCAGCACAGCCGAGATCATCGAGCCAAGGGCCGCAAAGACCCGCACATGCCCGACGCGCCGGATCAGTTCGGGCGTGTAACGCGAGCTGAACAGAAAACCCAGAAAATACGCCGACATCACAATGGACAAGGCCAGCGTGCTAAAGCCTTCCTGTTCACCGCGCAGTCCCAGCAGCGTGCCTTGCAGACCGTTCCCAACCATCAGTAGGAACATGCCCAGAAACAATGCCCAAGAGCCTGTAAAAACCTGTAGCATGGCGCGCCCTTTCGCTAGTGCAGACCGCTGTTCTGTCACAGTTCCGGTGAACATCCAACATACTGAAACGACCCAGAGGGGTTTAATCGCGCCTCATCAATCGGGGATCAGGAGCGAGCTGTCACCATAGGAAAAGAACCTGTAGTCCTGCGCTATCGCATGGGCATAGATCCCGCGGATTGTTTCCGCGCCCATCAGGGCCGAAACCAGCATCATCAATGTCGACTTTGGCAAGTGAAAGTTGGTCATCAGACCGTCTGCCATCTGGAACCGGAAGCCAGGCATAATGAATATGTCTGTGGGTCCGGTCCAAGGCTGCATCTGCCCGTCTTTTGCAGCGCTTTCGATCAGGCGCAGCGCTGTCGTCCCCACCGGAATGATCCGGCCGCCTGCCGCTTTCGTGGCATTCATTTCCGCGGCGGCCTCTGGCGTGACCTCACCCCATTCCGCATGCATCTTGTGCTCGCGCACATCGTCCACCTTCACTGGCAGAAATGTGCCCGCGCCCACATGCAGCGTGACATGGGTAAAGGCGATGCCCGCAGCGGCCAAAGCCGCGAGCAACGGCCCATCAAAGTGAAGCGAGGCCGTCGGAGCCGCCACCGCGCCGGAATTGCGGGCCCAATAGGTCTGGTAGTCGTCGTTGTCCGCTGCATCGGCAGGCCGTTTGGCAGCGATATAAGGCGGCAGCGGCATTGCCCCGACAACCGAAAGTGCTGCGTCGAAATCATCACCCTTGAGGTTGAACTGCAAGACCCCCTGCCCGTCTTCACGTCCGATCAGCGTCGCTGAAAGATCGGGCGAAAACACAATCACCTCTCCGTCGCGTATCTTGCGCAAAGGTTTGATCAGCGCAGACCACGTGCTGTCCGCGCGCGGCTCTAGCAAGGTGACCTCGATCTGTGCCGCAGTGGCGCCTGCGTCGCCCGACCGGTGCCGCTGGCCGGTCAGACGTGCGGGAATGACCTTTGTGTCATTCAGGATCAGCCTGTCGCCCCGCCGCAATATCTGCGGCAATTCATGCACGATCCGGTCTGCAATCGTGCCATCTTGCGCCAGCAACAGCCGCGCCGAAGACCGCGGACGCGCAGGCCGCGTGGCAATAAGCCGCTCGGGCAAATCAAAGTCGAACTCACTTAGTTTCATTGGGTAATATCCGGTGCCGGTCTGCGAAAGATGTCGCGGAACATCCCCGGTGTCAGGGCCGAAAGCGGGTTCACGCCGACCTCTGGCGCGTCCGAGGTGCCGCGGACGGTAAAGTTGAACCCGATCAAACCCTCGCCCTTACGCGTCAGGAACGACCCGATGCTGTTGACCAGAAAGAATGGTGACACGACGCCCTGCAGATCAAGTTGTTTACTCGCGAGCATGTAAATGCCATCAACCGAAATGCCAAGACCGGGTCCGACTGCGCTTGCCTCTGTCACGATCACCCGCTGCGGCATCAGTCGGAAACGCGCATCGACCTCGGTAAAGGCCAGCCCTTGACCGTCCATTTGCTGGAGCAATCCGACAACGCTGATCGCGTCCAGTAGGGCCGCAATCGTGGGTGCATCGCGCACGCGGATATCACGCACCGTCAAAGCACCATCAAATGTGCCTGCATCGCCTGCTGGCAGCAATGTCAGGTCTATTGCGCCGCCAACCGCGTTTTCCATCAGGCCAGCGGCCCGCAGCACGCCGCCCGCGTCATCGCTGCGTAACCGGACCGCAGAGCGCCCGTCGCGGGGAGCCACAGTGCCTTGGACAGAGGTCGCGCCATTAAGTTGACCGCGAAATTCGCCTCTGAAACCGGCTTCGCTGCGAAAGTCGCCGCGAAAATCGGTCAGCGCAATCCCGTCTGTCACCTGCAACCTGTCCAGTGCGATGCTGACAGGGCCGCCATCTGTTGTGCCACTGCCAAACCGTGCGCGGCGCAGATCAAGTGTGCCTCCCCCGACTTCGACACCAACCGCATTGCCGGCCCCGCGCCCGCGCAGTGTGATCGGGGCATTCAGCCAGTCTCCGACACGCAGACTGCTGAACTGCGCCGTGTCCAGTTGCCCGTCTGCGGTCAAGTTGATCTGCCCCTCGGCCTGCAAGCCACCGCCACCGATTTGCAGTGTTTCGATTGAAGGGACCGCGCCCAATGTCCCCGACACATCCAGATTGCCGGGCGTCCGGGGGCCTTTTGACCAGCCGACAGCCGGCAAACCAACGGTCAAGCCCAACAAATCCGATGACAAATCAAATGTCGGCCGTGCATCGGGCAATAGCGTGATGGCAAGCGCGCCTGTCCCTTCACCACTGATGGTGCCGCTTGGCAAAGCAATCCCGAACTCGTCAAGAAAATCCTGCGACAATTCCACATCCGCCAAGACCCTGCTGCCGCGGCGGGCGGGATCGCCAAAGCGCTGATCCCACACTCCGATGGCACTGACTGATCCGATCCGCGCAGGACCGGCAATATTGATCCCCGCACGGTTGACCGTGACCTTCAATCGGGGCGCCGCAAATGCCCGCCCCGGCACCAGTGTTTCGCTGCGCACCTGTTGCAGATCTGACGTCATGGCGAACCGGATGCTGTCCGGATCAGGCCGCGGTTCCAGTGGCCAGGTAATCTGCCCCCGCGTCCGTGCCCGCCCGTCGGCAAGTGTCACGGGCAGGTTGGCCTTGTCCATATACTGGAAGGGTGGCTGGTTCAGCACCGAAAGAGCCGCCGTCACGGTGCTGTCAATGTCGAGGTCAAGCACGGCAGGCGAAGGATTAAGGCGCATATCGACAATGGTGAAATCGGTACCCGCCAATTGCATCGGCCCACCCTCGGGCGCTTGCAGGACACCTGCATCAAGGTTGACAACAAACTGGCTGCCTTCGATACTGGCCACGCCCGAGGCTTGGGTGATCGGGGGCATCGCGCGCAGGAATTTGACCGAACTGCCCGCGAATCCAAATCCCAAGGCAAACTCTGCCGCACGCTCTGGCCGGATCCGCAAACCTGCCACGATATCGTGAAGCTGGCCTTGCGTCAGATTGTTGGCCACCCATTGCCGCGTGCCTGGCTTCATAGACAGCGGCCAAAAAGCAACCAGCCGCTCCGGTGCGATCCGGTCAACCTGTGCATCGACGGCCACCTGCCAACCGGCATCGGTTGCCGCGACTTCACCGCTGCCCCGCAGGCGGGTGTCGCCGTCCAGCATCACGACCTCGCCGATTTCCGCGCTAAACGGGTCAAACCTGACACGCAGGTCAACGGCGACTTCGGGCACGCGGGGCGGCGACTGGTAGAACCCCGGCGGGTTCACAGCCACGTCCTGAAAGGTGAATTGCGCCAAAAGCGCGCGCGGCAGCCCATCCTTGAACTCACGCAGGTAAGCATCGCCGCTTGCGTTCAGACCGCCCCATGCGGTCTGCAAACTCATCTCGGAAAATGAAATGCTGTCCCGCACGGGATCATAGGTGAAATAAGCCTTGGCCTCATCAAAAGCGACAGGCTGCGTGGCCTCATTGGGTTGAAAAACACCTTGCCCGATTTCCAGCGTGGCATTCAAAGGACCTAAAGCACCATCGGCATCAAGGGAGGTCCGCATCGCCGCAGTGATCGGTGCCTCGATGTCACGCAACCAGCTTAATGCGGGGGACTGCGCCGCGATATCGCTTGCAATTGCATCGGTCAGGTTCAACCCGACCTGCGCCGCCCGGCTGCCGCGCGGGCTGACGTAAGACAGGTTCACACCTGTCACCGCTGCACGACCTGACAGCAGGGAAAAATTGCCGCGAATTTCGGTCTCGTCATCGCGCAGATCAAGGACCACAGTGCCGCCATCGACGATCCAGCTGCGCCCTGCCCGCGCATCGTCGAAATTCACGATTACCCCTGCGGCAGTCACGGTTTCCAGCGCTTCAAGGGCGGGGCGTTCGAACAACTGGTCGAACTGATCCAGCAATGCAGGCAAGGACCGCGCCTGCCCCAAATCATTGCCACCCGCCGAAAATGCAAAGGAAACATCGCCATTGGTCGCGCGGCGCAGGTTGATCTGCGCCCCGATCAAGCGCACCTCCTGCATCAGGACATCTTGCTGCAAAATCAATCCGCGCGGCGAAATCAGACCCTCGACAAGCGGCACGCGGGTCAGCGTCAATCCGCCTGCATCAACCAGCCGCGTGTCGATCAAGCGCACTGTCGGATGCAAATCACGTCCGATCCGCAGGGTGATTGCCCCGAACTCCAATGTGGTATCATCCATCAGCGCAGCGGCACGTGCCTCGATCCGCTGGGTGATCCAACTGGGTGCGGTGATGTCGCGGTCCACCACCATCACAGCGGCCGCAGCGACAAAAACAACCGGTGAAAGACATAAAAAAAAGGCGGCGCGGAGCCAGAAAACCCAATGGAACAGGCTCCTAGAGGCCTTCGGCACGTCTTGCTTGGTCTCGTTTTCGGGCTCTGTTTGGGTCATTGTCTCTTTGTGCCGACAGATATGCCTGCCTTTGGGGTTTATCTTTGCCTGTCACGGGCTAAAACAAAACCAGTTATTGTGACCTTATGAAGGACAGACCATGACCCTACCAGCAATCGGCGAACCAGCACCAGACTTCAGCCTGCCCCGTGACGGCGGCCAGACTGTCTCATTGTCGGATTTCAAGGGCAAGAAGGTGGTGCTGTATTTCTATCCCAAGGACGACACGCCAGGATGTACCAAAGAAGCGGTGGGTTTTACCGAAAGCGTGGATGACTTTGCCGCTTTGGATACCATTGTTCTGGGTGTCTCTAAGGACAGCGTCAAAAAGCACGAAAAATTCTCTGGCAAATATGACCTCAAGATCGCGCTTTTGTCCGATGAAGAGGGTGATGTCTGCGAGCGTTACGGGACATGGGTTGAAAAAAGCATGTACGGAAAGACCTATATGGGGATCGAACGTGCGACCTTTCTGATTGATGCGGAAGGCAAGATTGCGCAGGTCTGGCGCAAGGTGAAAGTCCCCGGTCATGTGGATGCGGTGCGCGAAGCTGCAAGCGCCCTGTGACCCTGACACAGATGGCGGTGGCGGTCCTGACCACCGCAGACGGGCGCGCAAAGACCGCATTGTCCCGCCGCTATGCAGCCGAATGGCAAGCCGCACGCAAGGCCGGCGAAACGATTACGATCGGGCAGGCAAAGCCGCCGCTGCGCCCTGCGCGCCCCTTTCAACCCGTGCTGTTGGATCCACGGGATGTTCCCCACCGCAAACCCGGCACAGAGGCGGGGCGCATCGCACTGCTGCATGCCGTTGCCCATATCGAGTTAAACGCGGTCGATCTGCACTGGGATATCATCGCGCGGTTCTGCGATACCCGCCTCCCCATGGGCTACTATGACGATTGGGTCAAAGCGGCGGATGAGGAATCCAAGCATTTCAATCTGATGTGTGATTGTCTTGAGGCTCTGGGCAGTCACTATGGCGCATTGCCGGCCCATGCTGGCATGTGGCTCGCGGCCGAGGATACGGTGAACGATCTCATGGGTCGTCTGGCTGTTGTGCCCATGGTACTTGAGGCCCGCGGGCTGGACGTGACACCTGGCATGATCAGGATTTTCAAACAGGCCAAGAACCATCAGGCAGTCGCGGCGCTCGAAACGATTTACGCCGAAGAGGTGCATCATGTGGCTTATGGGTCAAAGTGGTTCCACTTTCTGTGCGGACGGCATGATCTTGACCCGACCGCGGTGTTTCACGATCTGGTCCAAAGATACTTTCACGGAAATCTCAAGCCACCTTTCAACGAAGAAAAGCGGGCAGAGGCCGGTATTCCGCCGGATTTTTACTGGCCGCTTGCGGGGATTGGGCAGGATCGCTCCGGCACGGGCAGATAATAGGCAATTCCTTGCGCAGCGCCCAATTAGTGCGGGCTATCTGCTCAAAAATCTTGCAGCTATGGGCAGCGGCACTTAAACGGTGTCAAACAAACCGACAGGGCATCGGACAGACGAACGGGACGGGATAAACGTGAGATCAAGACTGACGACGCGCATACACGCGATGCTGGAGCGCTTGTTCCCCGAGAAACGGTTGTTTCTACGGTCGGACACGGAAACACGGTTCATACGCCTAAAATCCGAAACGCAGCTTGTCGCTTGGACCGGCAGTATCATTGTCGTCGCTTGGACTATTATCGCTACTGCGATCTTGCTGATGGACAGTATTGGCGCGGGCAACTTTCGCGCGCAGGCACAGCGCGATCAGTTGACCTATGAACAGCGCCTGAATGCGCTTTCCTCCGAACGCGACGCCCGCGCGATGGAAGCTTTGGCAGCGCAGGAGCGGTTCAACTCTGCACTTCAGCAGATTTCGATCATGCAAAGCGAACTGCTCGCGACCGAGGAAAAACGGCGCGAGCTGGAAACCGGCATGGAAGTCGTGCAGGCCACCTTGCGCGAAACCATGCGCGCCCGCGAAGAGGCACGGCGTCAGGTCGCGGCACTTTCCAGCGATGGCGACAATACCACGTCACAGGAGATCGGCACCGAGTCGGCCGGCACGATGGGCCTGCTGTCCGAAGCACTTGCCGAAACTGCCGCCGAACGCGACCAGATCGCCGCCGATGCGGAATCCGCGATTGAGCAAGCGCAGGACATGCAGTTGGAACTGCGGCTCTTGCAGGAACGCAACGACCAGATTTTCCGGCAACTCGAAGAGGCGATGCTTGTTTCTGTCGAACCGCTTGATGAAATGTTCCGCGCCGCCGGTATGAACCCCGACACACTGATCGATCAGGTCCGCCGCGGCTATTCGGGCACCGGTGGCCCGCTTACACCGATCCAGTTTTCGACCCGCGGCCAAGAACCTGACCCCGATGCCTTGCGCGCCAATGCCATTCTCACCGCGATGGACAAGATCAACCTCTACCGGATCGCCGCAGAGAAGGCCCCCTTTTCTATTCCGGTCAAATCCAGTTTCCGCTATACATCGGGCTTTGGACCGCGCTGGGGGCGGCTGCATGCGGGGACCGATTTCGCGGGTCCGATCGGCACGCCGATCTATGCCACCGCCGACGGTGTTGTGACCGAGGCAGGCTGGTCCTCCGGCTATGGCCGCCTCATCAAGATTAGACATGACTTTGGTATCGAAACCCGTTACGCGCATCTGAACTCTATGGACGTGCGTGTTGGTCAAAGGGTCTCGCGTGGCGATCGAATTGGTGCTATGGGGAATTCTGGTCGTTCCACCGGACCCCACCTTCACTACGAGGTCCGTGTCAACGGCAACCCCGTCAACCCCATGATCTATATAAGAGCTGGACAAGATGTTTTCTAAATCAAAAATCAACGAGCCCGGACCAAAAGCGTCCGAAACTGAAGCGCCAAAATCCCCGGATGCTGCAAAGCCTGCTGGTTCAGATTTCAAACCGTCCGTCCCAAAGGCAAAGCCGGCGCCATCGCTGCTGTCCTCCGATCTGCTGATCACGGGCAACCTCAAGACGACAGGTGATATTCAGGTCGAAGGGCAAGTCGAAGGCGATATTCGCGCCCATTTGCTGACCGTTGGTGAAGGCGCCACCGTCAAGGGTGAAGTTGTCGCTGACGATGTTGTCGTCAATGGCCGCGTCGTCGGCCGTGTGCGTGGCCTCAAGGTGCGTCTGACGTCAACCGCACGTGTCGAGGG
>CAYGMX010000064.1:0-10460 GCA_964351055.1 uncultured Loktanella sp.
GCCAAAGACCCTGAAAATTGTCGATCTGTCGGCAGATTTCCGGCTGCGCGATCCTGCGGCCTATGAAAAATGGTACGGCAAACCCCATGCCGCGCTGGAGATGCAGAAAGAGGCCGTTTACGGGCTGACCGAATTTTATCGTGACGCGATCAAAGGCGCGCGGCTTGTTGCCGGTACGGGCTGTAATGCGGCAACCGGCCAATATGCGCTGCGGCCCCTGATTGCCGCAGGCGTGATTGATCTGGACCAGATCATCATCAGCCTGATGGCTGCTGTGTCGGGGGCAGGGCGCAGTCTCAAGGAAAATCTGTTGCACGCGGAATTGTCCGAAGGGGCGCATGCCTATTCGGTCGGCGGGACGCATCGGCACTTGGGCGAGTTCGATCAGGAATTCACTGCTGTGGCCGGACGGCCTGTGCATATCCAGTTCACACCGCACCTGATTCCGGCAAACCGCGGCATTTTGGCCACCACCTATGTTCAAGGTGATCCGCAAGTCATATATGGTGCTCTGAACGCAGCTTATGCGACAGAGCCATTCATAGAGGTATTGCCGATGGGACAGCATCCGTCGATCAAACATATCCGCGCCTCGAATTTCTGTCATATTGGCGTGGTCGCCGACCGCGTACCTGGCAGAGCGATCGTGATTGCGGCCCTTGATAACCTGACCAAAGGATCATCGGGTCAGGCTTTGCAGAACGCGAACCTGATGCTGGGTCTGCCAGAAACGGAAGGGCTGATGCTGGCCCCGGTGTTTCCATGACGGGGGGGCTCAAGAGCCTCAAGAAGCGCCGTCGCATTCAGGTGCTCTGGATGGCGGGGATCAGCCTGTCGCTTGTTCTGGCCTTGCTGTGGTTTTTGCCCGACGACAGTTTCCAGTTTTTCCGCTCGCCCTCTGAAGTAGCCGAAGCGCCACCCCCACCTTACGAGAGGTTCCGCATCGGTGGCCTTGTTGCCGAAGGGTCGCTTGTGCGCGGGCAGGGCGAACAGATCAGCTTTTCCGTGACCGATGGCGGTGCAGTTGTGCCAGTGGTCTATACCGGCATCCTGCCCGATCTTTTCGAAGAAGGTCAGGGCATGGTCGCGCAAGGGAACTATATTGACGGCCGCTTTGAAGCCATTGAAATTCTTGCCAAACATGACGAGACCTATATGCCGTCAGAAGTGATTGATGCCCTGAAGGAACAAGGCATCTATGTTGATCCGGACGCTGCTGTCGTCACGAATTAACCTTTAGCGCGCAGCCTAGCCCCTGACTTCTGTGAGGGGCTGGCATGCAAACAGTGACACAAATCGCCAATGAAATCGTCGCCCGCGAGGGCGATTTTGTGAATGATCCCGATGATCCGGGTGGCGCAACCAATTTTGGCGTAACCATCCATACCATGCGCCGCCTGGGGCTGGATCTGGACGGGGACGGGACCGTTGATGTACAGGATGTGCGGGTATTGACCCGCGACCATGCTACAGCGATCTTTGTCGAACACTACTATTGCGGTCCGCGCATTGACCGGCTGCCGCAGGCCTTGCAAGCCAGCGTTTTCGATATGTACGTGAACGCGGGCGCCCATGCCGTGAAAATCCTGCAGCGGCTATTGAATGCGATGCGCATTGATGTGGTTGTCGACGGCGTGATCGGGCCGCAGACGATCCGCGCAGCCAAGCAGGCGATGGATGCAGCGCCCGATCATCTGGTGGACGCTTATGCAATTGCGCGCCGGAATTATTATTATGCTCTGGCCGATCAGCGCCCGCAAAGCCGCAAATATGCTCGCCGCCGTGATGGTGGCAAAGGCGGCTGGATTACCCGCGCCGAAGAATTCATGGCCCCACGCTATCATCTGACAGATGCACAACACCGTGAAAGGACAGCAAGATGGGTTTGATTACGGGTGTGATGACCTTCCTTTTTGGGGATGGGCGCAACCTACTGGCCGAAACTGCCGAAGTCTTCCGCGAGAATACGGAAAAAGGGGCAGTGCGGGCGGCAGACAGCCGCGCGGACAGTCTGGCGCAGTTCGCGGGTGAATTTGTACACCCGGCACGCGGGCTGTTTGACCGTTTGATTGACGGCTTGAACCGCTTGCCGCGCCCCGCCCTTGCCTTGGGCACGATCTGGCTTTTCGTGATGGCAATGCAAAGCCCTGACCAGTTCGTCACAGGTATGGAGGGGCTTGCGCTGGTGCCAGAGCCGCTGTGGTGGCTGATGGGGGCAATCGTCAGCTTTTATTTCGGGGCACGGCATCAGGTGAAGGCGCAAGAGTTTCAGCGCTCTGTCGCGACCGGCCTTGCGGTGATGCAGCAGGCACCGCGCAAGGACGGTGCGGCAGAGCCGGAGAATGCGGCCCTTGCACAATGGTTCTCCAGAAATGGACAATAACTGGGCCGAAACAACCGAACGTCGCATCGTTGCGCTCGAGACGCGCAACGCGGTGGATGAGGTCCATAGGATCAATGTCGCACATCGGTTAGGCGCAATCGAAGACACGCTCAAATGGTTGGTGCGCCTGATCATCGGTGGCCTGCTGATGGCGGCGCTGACCTATCTGATGCAGGGTGGTTTCGCGCTCTGAGGCGCGGCGGGGGCTGCGCCAATTTGTATCGCGGTTGTGACCCGTCTGCTATGTTGCCCCGCGATCCTTTGCGCTATCATCTGATTCATGTTGGTAGAACTTGGACATTTCGCTCTTATTCTGGCATTCGGCGTCGCCATTGTGCAGATGATCGTGCCGATGATCGGTGCGCACCGTGGCAATGTTGGCTGGATGGCGCTGGCAGAGCCTGCGGCAACCGTGCAGTTCCTGCTGACCGCATTTGCCTTTGCGGTGTTGGCATGGGCTTTTGTCACCTCTGATTTCTCGCTGCAACTGGTCTATCTCAATTCCCACACCGACAAGCCGATGATCTACAAGATCACCGGTGTCTGGGGGAACCATGAAGGCTCTATGCTGCTCTGGATGCTGATCCTGACGCTCTTCGGGGCCTTTGCCGCATGGTTCGGGGACGGGTTGCCGATGCGGTTGCGGGCCCGTGTGCTGGCGGTCCAGGCGTCGATTGCCGTGGCGTTCTTTGCTTTTGTGATCTTCACGTCCAATCCTTTTCTGCGCCTTGAAGTGCCGCCACTGAACGGGCGCGACCTGAACCCGCTGTTGCAAGACCCCGGTTTGGCGTTTCATCCGCCGTTCTTGTATTTGGGCTATGTGGGCCTGAGCATGTCATTCTCTTTTGCCATCGCCGCCCTGATCGAGGGTAAGGTCGATGCCGCATGGGGACGTTGGGTGCGCCCTTGGACGCTGGCTGCGTGGATGTTCCTGACCGTGGGCATCGCGCTGGGGTCATGGTGGGCCTATTACGAATTGGGCTGGGGCGGTTTCTGGTTCTGGGATCCTGTCGAAAACGCATCATTCATGCCTTGGCTGATTGCTGCGGCCCTGCTGCATTCGGCCATTGTTGTTGAAAAGCGCGAGGCGCTGAAAAGCTGGACAATCCTGCTGGCCATCCTTGCGTTCGGCTTTTCGCTCTTGGGGGCATTTATCGTCCGGTCCGGCGTACTGACATCTGTGCATGCCTTTGCAAATGATCCCGAGCGGGGAATGCTGATTCTGATTATCCTTGCCGTCTTCCTTGGCGGTGCGCTGACGCTGTTTGCCTTCCGCGCGGGGGCGATGGAATCAAAGGGCGTGTTTTCGACCGTCAGCCGCGAGAGTGCGCTGATCCTGAACAATATCCTGCTTTCGGTCAGTTGCTTTGTGGTCTTTATCGGCACCATCTGGCCGCTGGTGGCCGAGATGCTCTTTGACCGGACATTGTCAGTGGGTCCGCCGTTCTTTGATGCGGCCTTTACGCCCTTTATGGTTGCCTTGGCGATCATCTTGCCACTGGGGTCTATTCTTGCGTGGAAACGTGGCACATTGGGCCGTGCATCAAAGGCTGTTGTGGGCTGGCTGGTGCTGGCGGTCGCAATGGCGGGCCTCGCCTATGCGATTCAAAGCGGAAATTCCGCGCTTGGACCGATCGGTGTTGCCTTGGGTGTCTGGGTTGTGGGCGGTGCCATCGGCGATCTTTGGATGCGGAGTGGCCGTGACGGGTTCATGGACAAGCTGCGCCGCATGCGCCGTCTGCCGCGAGCCGACTGGGGCAAGGCGACAGCACATATCGGAATGGGGGTGACGATCTTCGGGATCGCTGCCATGCTTGCCTGGCAAAAAGAAGATATCCGGATCGCAGACATCGGCGACCGTTGGGAGGTCGGGCAATTCGAGTTCCGTCTGGACAATGTGGCCCAACTCCAAGGACCCAACTACATCACCACAATGGCCGATATCTCAGTCTGGCAAGGGGCGCGTCAGGTCGGTGATCTGCACCCCGAAAAACGGTTCTATCCGGTGGCAAACATGCCCACGACCGAAGCTGCCATTCTGAACGGTGTGCTGCGCGACATCTACGTCGTTGTGGGTGACCCGCAAGCCGGCGGCGGTTGGGCTGTACGGGTGTACCTCAAGCCATTTGCCAACTGGATTTGGGGTGGGGCCATGCTGATGGCCTTGGGTGGTTTATTCTCGCTGTCTGACAGGCGCCTGCGCGTGGGGGCTGCGGCGGCAAAGAAAGTCCCTGTGGGAGTGCCCGCTGAATGAAACGCCTTGCCCTTGTCCTGATGCTTGCGGCTGCCCCGCTTTGGGCGGTCGAGCCGGGCGAGATGCTGTCTGATCCTGTCCTCGAAGAGCGGGCGCGTGATCTGTCACAAGGGCTGCGTTGCCCTGTGTGCCGTAACGAAAGCATCGACGCGAGCAACGCGGCCTTGGCCAAGGAGCTGCGGATCGTTCTGCGTGAACGTATCGCGGCAGGCGACACGGACCAAGAAGCCGTTGATTTTATGGTAGCCCGCTATGGCGAATTTGTTCTGCTGCGGCCCGATACAAGCGGTGCCAACCTGATCTTGTGGTTGTCTGCACCCGTGCTCTTGTTGATCGCGCTTGGCATTGGCTGGACGACGATCCGTGGTCGCAAACCCACGGCAGTGGCGCTGACCGAGGCAGAAAAGCTTGAGTTGGAAAAAATATTGCGGTCGTGACGCAAAGTAGGGGTTTCCTGAACCGAACAGTTCACTAGATTGGGCGCAAGCGCTTGACCCGTCAGGGCCAGAGTGTTGCACGCAATAAGGACCCTGCGAATGGATTATCAGGCTATAACACTCGTGATCCGCAACGCGGTTGCAACGGTTACATTGAACCGGCCCGACATGATGAATGCGCTGAACACGCAAATGCGGGCGGAAATCACACATGCGGTCAAGGCCGCCGAAAAGGATGCGCGCGTGCTGGTCATGACAGGTGCAGGGCGCGCGTTCTGTTCGGGTCAGGATTTGGGCGATGGCGGCAATGCGGCATCGCTCGATCTGGAACGGACCTTGCGGGATGAATACGTGCCGATGCTCAAGGCGATCTTTGATTGCCGCATTCCGACGATTGCCGCAGTGAACGGACCCGCCGCAGGGGCAGGGGCCAACCTTGCCTTGGCTGCCGATGTGGTGATCGCGTCAGAGGACGCCTATTTCGTGCAGGCTTTTACACGGATCGGGCTGATCCCCGATGCGGGCGGGACCTATTGGCTGCCGCGTCAGGTGGGGGCTGCCAAGGCGATGGGGGCCGCGCTGTTCGCTGACAAGATCTCGGCGCAGCAGGCAAGTGACTGGGGCATGATCTATGAAACGGCGCCTGTGGCGACATTTGCCGAGCATGTGCAGGCGCGCGCGGCACATCTGGCGCAAGGGCCAACGGTCGCTTATCGGCAGTTGAAAAAGGCGATCCGCGGGTCGTTCGAGAATACGCTGGATGAACAGCTTGCGCTGGAAGCAAAGCTGCAAGGACGCTGCGGCAAGACCCGAGATTTTCAGGAGGGGGTCGTTGCCTTTCTGGAAAAGCGCAAAGCAGTCTACGAAGGGCGCTAAGCAAACGAAAAAGGCCGCATCACAGGATGCGGCCTTTTTGGTTTTCAGGGCGTTGTGCGCCCCTGTGCCACCTTAGCGTTTCTCGATATCCACATAGTTGCGCTGCATTTCACCCAGATAAAGCTGGCGCGGGCGCCCGATTTTCAACTGAGGATCGGCAAGCTGTTCTTTCCACTGTGAAATCCAGCCCACCGTGCGGGCCACGGCAAAAATCGGTGTGAACATGGACATGGGAAAGCCCATCGCTTCCAGAATGATACCGGAATAGAAATCCACGTTTGGAAACAGTTTCTTCTCGGCAAAATACGGGTCGGCCAACGCCTGACGCTCGAGTTCCTTGGCAACCTGAAGGATCGGATTGTTTTCGACGCCAAGCAGTTGCAGAACCTCGTCCGCGCTTTGCTTCAACACGGTCGCGCGCGGGTCGAAATTCTTGTAAACACGGTGGCCAAAGCCCATCAGACGGTAAGGGTCGTTCTTGTCTTTAGCGCGTGCGATGAATTCGGGAATACGGTCAGGTGTGCCGATTTCCTTGAGCATCTCAAGACAGGCCTGATTTGCCCCGCCATGGGCAGGGCCCCAAAGACAGGCGATACCGGCGGCGATACAGGCAAACGGGTT
Source organism: uncultured Loktanella sp. (assembly GCA_964351055.1). GTDB lineage: Bacteria > Pseudomonadota > Alphaproteobacteria > Rhodobacterales > Rhodobacteraceae > Yoonia. Next base: position 6,572 of record CAYGMX010000064.1, read on the forward strand.
GGCCCCTGACGATGACGCGAGGCGCACCGTCGATGTCGATGCGTTCTGTTCGTGATCCGCATGCAGCGTGAAAATCCGGTCCATCGCGCGGCTCAGGATCGGGTTCACGTGATATTCTTCGGCAGGCACGGCAAAGCACATATGCAGGAAGTTGGCCGCATAATCGAGGTCGTTGCGGGGATAGACGAAAGGCTGGCCGATCGAATACTTGTAGGCCATCGCAGCCACTGTCGGCATCTTCGCGATCAGCCGGATCGTGGCGACCTCGCGCTGGTGTTCATCGTTGATATCGGTTGAGTCGTGGTAAAAGGCCGACATCGCCCCAACGACACCCACCATTGTGGCCATCGGGTGCGCATCACGGCGGAACCCACGGAAGAAGTTGTGCATCTGTTCGTGGATCATCGTGTGATTGGTCACCAAAGATTCGAACTTCTCAAGCACGTCCGCTGAGGGCAGTTCGCCGTAAAGCAGCAGATAGCAAACTTCGAGATAGTGCGAATTCGCAGCCAACTGATCGATGGGATAGCCACGGTGCAACAAAATGCCCTCTTCGCCATCAATAAATGTAATCGTGCTGTCGCAAGCCGCAGTCGAGGTAAAGCCGGGATCATAGGTAAACACATCGGCCTGGGCATAAAGTTTGCGGATATCAATCACATCCGGGCCACCGTTGGGCGAATGTATCGGCAATTCATAGGTCTTACCCTTGATCGTCAGTGTCGCGGTATCAGTATTTTCTGCCATAATTCTTCCCCTATCGGCCCTATGCGCCGTGCTGCGGTGCAGGCGCGTCTTGCATCGTTCGTTTCGGGCTACCGTCCAATCGTAACGAATTGGTTTCAGGCGCTCGCATCCTGGAGGCGGGCGATGGTTTCATCCGGCCCCAGAACCAACATCATGTCGAACACACTAGGCGATACCGCACGTCCCGCAAGAGCCGCGCGCAGCGGCCCGGCCAGCTTGCCTAGTTTCGTGTCATGAGCTTCGGCAACGGACGCAACGGCCCCTTCCAGGGCGTCACGGTCCCAGCTAGCATTTTGCAACTGCGGCGTCAATTCCGACAGTATACGACGGGATACATCAGTCAGTTGAGCCAGCGCTTTCTCATCGGGTACAATCGGGCGTTTGGTCAGCACAAAATGTGCTTTTTCAATGAGTTCCGGGAAAGTCTTGGCGCGTTCTTTCAAGCAATACATCGCCCTCAGCATCCCGTCTGATTGCGCGTCTGTCAGGGCTGGTGTCCCTGTTGCGGCAAGAAATGCCTGCAATTCATGCAGCAGTGCAGCATCGTCTGCCACCGCAATATGCTGCCCGCAGATATTTTCGAGTTTCTTGACGTCGAACCGCGCTGGTGATTTACCGATTCCACCCAAGTCGAACCACGCGCGCGCCTTTTCGTCGGAAAAGAATTCGTCATCCCCGTGGCTCCAGCCAAGGCGGGTAAGATAGTTGCGCATCCCCGCAGCGGGGTATCCCATCGCCTGATACTCCGCAGCACCAGTCGCGCCGTGCCGTTTGGACAGTTTCTTGCCATCAGGGCCATAGATCAGCGGGATATGTGCAAGGGTGGGCTTGGGCCAGCCCATCGCCTCGTAAATCAGGTTTTGCCGGAAGGCGTTGGCAAGGTGGTCGTCCCCTCGGATCACATGGGTCACGCCCATGTCGTGGTCATCGACCACCACCGCATGCATATAGACGGGTGTCCCATCAGAGCGCAGCAGGATCATGTCGTCCAATTGGTCATTCGACCAAGTGACATCGCCCTGTACTTCGTCATGCAGGGTTGTCTGGCCGTCGCGGGGGGCCTTGATCCGGATCACATAGGGCGCGTCCGGATGATTGGCCTCTGGCACATCGCGCCATGGCGAGCGGAACAGGGTGGATGCCTTCTCTTCGCGTGCCTTTTCGCGGAAGGCCTCGATCTCGTCTTGGGTGCTGAAGCATTTATAGGCCTTGCCAGTCGCCAGCAATTCATGGGCCACTTCAGCGTGGCGCGTGGCATTTGCGGCTTGACTGATGGGTTCCCCGTCCCAGTCAAGGCCGAGCCATGTCAGCCCGTCCAGAATGGCCTGCCGGTTTTCGGCGGTCGAGCGGGCCTTGTCGGTATCTTCGATCCGCAACAGGAACTTGCCACCGCGCCCGCGGGCATAAAGCCAGTTGAACAAGGCCGTGCGTGCACCCCCGATATGCAAGGCGCCGGTAGGCGATGGGGCAAAGCGTGTGACGACAGCCATGAGAGTATTAACCTTTCGCTAACCAGCTTTCCGATAGGGTCTGGCTGCGGCGAGGGATACGAAACTGCGGGGTAAAGGACAAGTGCGCGCAGCCTTGGAAGACGTGCTTCTTGCCCAGCGGGGGGCGCTGATCGGCTGGGTGCCTGTGTGTCTTGGCATCGGGATCGGCATCTATTTCGGCCTGCCACAAGAGCCGGACTTGCGGGTCATGAGCGCATTGGCGCTGGCGGGCGTGGTCCTTGCGGGTGTGGCGCGGGTGGTGCACGTGGCTTATGCGCCTTTGGCTGTGGCCCTTGTGCTGGTGTTGGCGGGCGTGGCGCTGGCCAAATGGCAGACAGATACGGCCGCAGCACCCGTGCTGGGGTTTCGCTATTATGGCCCGATCGAAGGGCGGATCGTCAATATCGACCGCTCCGCCAGCGATGCCACGCGGCTGACGCTGGATCAGGTCGTGCTGGCGCGGATGACACCCGGCCGCACACCCGCGCGGGTGCGGGTGTCGGTTCACGGGGATCAGGTCCATGACAATTTCCAGCCAGGCGATGTTGTTGTGCGGACCGGCCACCTGTCACCCCCAGCAGGGCCGGCAGAGCCGGGAGGCTTTGATTTCCAACGGCACGCGTGGTTTCTGCAACTTGGGGCCGTCGGCTATACGCGCACGCCAGTCCTTCGGCTCGCAGCACCGCCACCAACTGATTGGGGGATGCGGATCTTTACCATGCGCATGAATATTTCTGCGGCTGTCCAACGGGCTATGCCCGGCGAAGCGGGCGCATTTGCGGCGGCTGTCATGACCGGCGACCGGTTGGGCATGGGGCAAGATACACTTGCAAACCTGCGTGCGTCCAATCTGGCCCATCTCTTGGCGATCTCAGGCCTGCATATGGGGCTTTTGACGGGGTTTGTCTTCGCCGTTGTGCGCTACGGACTGGCGCTTGTGCCGGGCATCGCGTTGCGATGGCCGACCAAAAAGATCGCAGCCCTTTGCGGGTTGATGGTCGGGGCGTTCTATCTGGCGTTGTCCGGTGGGAACGTGGCGACCGAACGGGCCTTTATCATGGTCAGTGTGATGCTGGTCGCGGTCTTGCTGAACAGGCGGGCGCTGACCTTGCGGGCGGTCGCAATGGCGGCGATCATCGTGCTGGTCTGGCAACCTGCCGCCCTGATCGGGCCGGGCTTCCAGATGTCGTTTGCGGCCACCACAGCACTGGTGGTCGTCTTTGCCAGCTTGCGGCACTACGATCTGACGCGGCTGCCGCGCTGGACGCGACCGCTCCTTTCGGTCGTGCTGTCGTCGTTTGTTGCGGGGCTGGCCACGGCACCCTTTGCCGCCGCGCATTTCAACCAGATCTCGCATTACGGATTGATCGCGAACCTGCTCAGCGTGCCGTTGATGGGGGCAGTTGTGATGCCTGCCGCTGTTCTGGCCGTTTGCCTTGCGCCGCTGGGATTGTGGCAGGTCGGCCTGTGGTTCATGGAGCAAGGGTTGCGCTGGATCCTATGGGTGGCACAGAATGTGGCCGCGCTGGATGGGGCGCTCAGCCATGTTGTGGCACCGGATTGGCGGGTCCTGCCACTGATGTCGCTGGGGCTTTTGTGGTTGTTTCTGGTAAAGGGGCGCGTCCGGCTGGCGGGGTTGGGGGCGGTTCTGC
>CAYGMX010000065.1:0-10416 GCA_964351055.1 uncultured Loktanella sp.
ATGCGGTGCAGCATCTCCATTCCCGGGGCCACATGCGACGGGTCGCTGAAGGAGGTGCCGACATGTTTGGTGGTGCCTGCACAGCACGCATAGATCGTGTTCAGGTCCATTTCGAGATTGTCGGTCACATCGCGACACACCATCGCTCGCTGGAAGAAGTGGATATTGTCGAGCACATGCGTGATCTTGGCCGCATCATGCAAGTCCTGCGCGGTGCTTTCGCGGTAGGTATTGGTTTCGAGATCGACCACATGGACCGCAGCGCCCGCGGTCCCGAAATGGACCTTGCTGCCAGATAGGTGCAGGTCATGTTTGGGGTCGCGGCCATGCAAGGTGATGTTGCGGGCGGCCTTGGCCAGCATGTCTTCGACCAATGCGCGCGGGAACCGCAAGCGGCCATCATCGCCAAGGATAGCGCCTGCCTTTGTCATGATCTCGATGCCCGAGGGTGGAGCTTGGGACAGGCCGATCTGTTCCAGCGCATCAAGCGCGGACAGATGAATCCGCATCACATCTGCATCGCTGAGCGGTTTGTACTGCCCCCCCGACATGCCCGGACGGACAGGGCGCATATCCTCGGTCAAAGGCGCACTGCGCAGGGCAACGCGTGCGGCGCGGCCGCCGCTGCGGGCCGATCTGGTTATGGTTTCGGTCATGCTGGAAACTCCGTTGGCGATGGCCGAGTATTCCTCTGCGCCGGATTCTGATCAATCTGCCCATCCGGTTATTATTGATCGGTGTTTCCGATTAGTGCATGATCGGCTTATGCAGATTGAACTGATCGAAACCTTTCTGGACCTTTGTGAAACGAAAAGTTTCAACCAGACAGCAGAGCGTCTGGGCGTCACCCAATCCACCGTTTCGGGGCGGATCAAATCGCTTGAGTCCGTTGTCGGCGTGCGCCTGTTCCAACGATCCCGTTCGGGAACCGCGCTGACAACGCAGGGGTTGCGGTTTGAACCGCACGCGCGAGGCCTGCGCCACGACTGGACCAGCGCCTTGAATGCAACGCGCGACACTGCTCTTGCCGGAGTGACCATGCGCATCGGGCTCCAGCATGATCTTGTTGGTCTGCGGATCAAGCAGTTGATTGAGGAATTTCGTGCATACCTGCCAAACACGACGATCCTGTTCGAAGCGGATTATTCCAGTCAAATGTGTTCTGATTTGATTTCAGGATTGCAAGATATTGCTGTTTTATACTCTCCAAGGGTTCAGCCCGATCTCTATTTCGAAACCCTTGGCGAGGTGGACTATGTCATGGTGTCCAGTGACGGGTCGCGTTTGGCGCAGTTGGACAAGGACCGCTATATCCTTGCCAACTATTCGCCCGCGTTTGCCCATGCCCATGCCGCGCTGCTGCCAGACTTTACGCATGTTTCATTATCCATCGGCCAGAATGCCGCGATGGTGGATTTGCTGACCTCCCTTTCGGGCAGCGCCTATGTCTTGCGACACTCCGCCCAAATGCTCGTTGCTACCGGCCAGTATGCCTATGTAACAGATGCGCCTGATATTGCCCAACCTGTGTTTGCAGGCGTCAACATGCGCAACCGGCATCGCGCCGCCTACCGTAGATTGATCGCCATTCTGCACGGGCAATATGCAGGGCATGGGATAGAGCGGCGCCCGAAAGACCGCCGCTTTCCTGCCTGAGAACCCTGCGGTACGACCGCGTCACATACAAGCAGCAAGGTTTGCCGCAAGATTGCGCATCAGTTGCGGATAATGGTCTGGCCCAGGTGCGATGTCCGAACCCAAAGGGTCGATCACGGCTGTGCCGGCCTCTGTGCCATCCAGAACCGTCGCGACAAGCCCGGGATTGAACTGGGGTTCGGCCAGCACACAGTCGATCCCGTCGGCGGCAATGCGCGCCTGAATTTCAGCAATCCGCGCAGGCCCCGGATCAGAGGCATCGCTGAGCGAGATCGCGCCCGAAGCAGGGAAATCGAAATCGGCTTCAAAATACTGGTAGGCATCGTGGAACACGACAAAGCGCCCGCCCCTGACCGGATCAAGCGTGGCGCTGATGTCTGCATTCAGCTGCATGATCTCGTCGCGCGCTGCGGCGGCATTTGCAAAATAGGTGCCCGCATTTTCAGGGTCTGCCGCAGACAATTGACCCGCGATCACGTTCAGCCACGCCGCTGCGTTCTGCGTCGAAAGCCAGGCATGCGGATCATATGCGCCATGGGCATGATCATGCCCCGCTTCGTCATGATCCGCTGCGTCGTGAGCGTGGTCATCATGCCCGTGGTCGTCGTGGTCATGGTCATGGTCGTGGTCGTCATGGCCAGCGGCGTCCTTGCCTGCATCATGACCATGGTCATGTGCTTCAAAAAGTGCCCCTTCGCGGAACGCCAGTTTGACCGTGCCCTCTGCCTCAAGTAGCGCGGTCGCGACAGCATCAGCCGCCAGAGTCTCGATCGCGTCATGCAGCCATGGCGTCAGATCTTCACCGATCCAGAAAACCAGTTCGGCCTCTTGCAGGGCACCGGCCTCTGAGGGGCGCAAGGCATATTCGTGCGGGCTCGCGCCGGACTGCACGATCAGGTCAGGCGTACCCAAGCCATCCATGACGCGCGCCACAAGCGAATGTACCGGCGCGATATCAACCGCCACGCGCGGCACGTCGGCAAGGGCTGTGCTGCCCATAAGCGCAGTGGCAAAAGAGAAAGGCAGGAGCATTCTGGACATCGAGTCCTCCATGTGATTATATAACATCACACTCCTCATATTGGATATGTAATAACATGACAAGTGGTTCATCTGACATAACACACAGCGAAACCACTCCGGTCGGCTTTGCGCGGCACGATCATGCGACCTGCGTTGCAGACGGTTTGGCCGCAGCCGAAGGGCGCTGCGCGACGGATGGCCTGCGGTTTACACCGGTCCGGCGCAAGGTGCTGGAAATCCTTTTGCAGGAACATCGCGCGCTTGGTGCCTATGCAATCCTTGATCGTTTGCGCGAGGATGGATTTGGATCACAGCCACCCGTGGCATACCGCGCACTTGAATTTCTGGTTGCGCATGGTTTGGCGCATAAGATCGAGCGGCTCAATGCTTTTATCGCCTGCGCCCAACCGGGCGAAACACATGCACCTGCCTTCATGATCTGTCGCCTGTGCGATGCCGTGGCCGAGGCACAAACAACACCGGCCCGCGGCGCATTGGGCGCTGCCGCACGCGCCACCGGATTCCGGATCGAGCGTACTGTCGTCGAAGCCGAAGGCGTCTGCCCCGCTTGTGCAGAAAAGGCTGACGCATGACCCTGGTCACTGTCGAGAACCTGAGCGTCAGCTACGGCGCCAAAACAGTTCTGTCCAATGTATCACTGTCCATTGAACCCGGCGAGATTGTCACCATCGTCGGCCCAAACGGATCAGGCAAGACAAGCCTGTTGCGTGCGGTTATCGGCGCGGTGAAGCCTGCAAAGGGCCGCGTGACGCATCAGCCTGCTTTGCGGTTGGGCTATGTGCCCCAGCAGCTGCATATCGACCCGACGCTTCCGATCACGGTCGCGCGGTTTCTGCGGTTGCCGGGTGGCGTCGCCCGCGCTGCCATAGCTGACGCTTTGGCAAAGGCGGGGGTGCCAAACCTGCTGGATGCGCAGATGTCACAGCTTTCGGGCGGGCAATTCCAGCGCGTCCTTCTGGCCCGCGCCCTGATTGGCCAGCCCGATCTTCTGGTACTGGACGAGGCGACGCAAGGGCTGGATCAGCCCGGATCAGCAGCGTTTTACCGCCAGATCGAACAAGTGCGCCGCGACACTGGCTGTGCCATCCTGATGATCAGTCACGAATTACATGTCGTCATGAGCGCGTCGGACAGGGTGATCTGTCTGAACGGTCATGTCTGCTGCGAGGGAACGCCGGAGGTTGTTGCCTCTGCGCCGGAGTATCGTGCGCTTTTCGGATCGGGGACAATGGGTGCCTTGGCGCTTTACCGGCATGATCATGACCATGGACATGACCACGCAGACGGACATGACCACGACCACCCCCACGATCATACAAGGGCCGCCGAATAATGCTGGACGACTTTATGATCCGCGCGACACTGGCCGGTATCGGCGTCGCACTGGCGGCGGCCCCTCTTGGCTGCTTTGTGGTCTGGCGCCGTATGGCCTATTTCGGCGATGCCACAGCCCATGCCGCCATCCTTGGCGTGGCCTTGTCGCTGGCGCTGTCGATCTCTGTCTTTGCAGGTGCGATGGTGGTCGCCCTCCTCATGGCCCTGACGGTCAATCTGTTGACCGGGCGGGGCTATGCCATGGACACGTTGCTGGGTGTTCTGGCCCATTCAGCGCTCGCCTTCGGGCTGGTCGCGGTGTCATTCCTGTCCGGCATCCGGATCGACCTGATGGCCTATCTTTTCGGCGATATCCTTGCAGTATCGCGCATGGATCTTGCGGTGATATGGGGCGGTGCCGCGCTGGTTGTCGCCCTGATCGGCTGGCGTTGGTCAACGCTCCTGACCGCCACGTTGAACGAGGATCTGGCCCATGCCAGCGGCATCAATCCAAAGCGCGAACAACTGGTCCTAACACTGGCGCTGGCGATCACGGTCGCAGTGGCGATAAAAGTTGTGGGCGTTCTGCTCATTGCCGCTCTCTTGATCATTCCCGCCGCAGCAGCCCGACCACTGAGCCGCACACCGGAAGGCATGGCGCTTGTCGCTGCATTGATCGGCAGTGCCTCTGCCGTGATTGGCCTGCGTGCGGCCTATGTTTTTGACACTCCTGCCGGCCCTTCAATTGTCTGTGTGGCCGCGATGATCTTTGCTGCGACCAGCATCCTGCGGGGCGTCAGACCGGCAAGCTGAGTAATCGGGCAAATCGCTTTGATGCAGCGGTCATCGCCTGCTTAGGCGGGTTGCCGCGGCGCCACCTGTTTCGCGCGTAGCCCGAACCCGATGATTGCTGTGAGCACGCTTAACCCTGCAATCCACAGAAATGCGCTTTGGAACCCCGCAAGCGGGGTTTGGGGCTGACCGACCAGCACCACAGCCAACGCCGTACCGATCACTCCGCCAAGCTGCCGCACCGCATTGTTGACTGCGCCTCCGACACCAAAACGGGCGGGTGGCAGGCCTGCAACCGCCGCGCCGGACAGTCCAACAAGCAAGAAACCGATTGCGATTCCGCCGATGATCTGAAGCGGCAGCCAGAATGTCAGATAGGCTGGCGTTGCTGTGACCTGTGTTGCGAGCCAAGATTGCACCAACCCAAACAACAAGCCCGCCGCGACAATCACCGTGCGATGCCCCAGACGGGTGACCAGTCTGCCCGACGTGACCGCCACAAGGATCACGACCAAGGGCCCAGGCGTTACGGCAAGTCCGGTCAATCCCTGCCCGAAGTTCCAGATTTCAAGCAAGAACAGGAAAGTGGTCAGGAAAAGCATCGCAAAGCCGATGCCGAACACGAAGGTGGCAAGCGTCACCAAAGTATAGGTCCGGTCCTCGAACAGTGCCATGTCGATTGCGGCGTTCTTGCGCCTGCGCGCCCAAAGCACATATCCCGACAAGAGACCTGTCCCCGCCAGAACCGACAGCCAAACAACCAAAGCCCCGATCCCAAGGCTTTCGATCTGCACAATGCCATAGGTCAGGATAGAAACCCCACCGACGATCAGCAAGATGCCCAATATATCCAGCCCTTCGCCGCGCGCCGCGCCGCCAAGCGAAGGCAACCTGCGCCACGCGAACCACAAAAGCAGTGCGCCAATAGGAATATTGACCAGAAAAGCCGCGCGCCAAGAGGCCAGTTCGATCAGGATCCCCCCTGCCCCCGGACCGACCGCCGCACCAAGGGCGCCAACCCCGCTCCACATACCCACCACAGCGGTGCGTTTTTCGGACGGAAACGCGCCCAAGATCAACGCAAGCGATGCCGGTGTCAGGATTGCGCCACCCACAGCCTGCACGACGCGGGCAATAATCAATGAACCGGTCCCCGGTGCCAGCCCACAGGCGGCACTGGCCAGTGTAAAGACCGCAAGCCCGATCAGAAACAGCCCGCGACTGCCGTGCAGATCCACAAGCCGGCCCGCAGGGACAAGCAGCGCAGCATAGAGGATCGTATAGGCATTCAGCACCCAGGAAAGATCCGAAGGTGCGGTATCAGCAAAGGATTGTCGCAGGTCCGGAAAGGCGGCAACGGCGATCGTGGCATCGACGGACACCATGAAGACGGCACCGCTCGATACGGCGAAGACCCCCCAAGGGTTCACCTGTCCCATGGCGTCAGCTTCTGGTTGCCGTGGCCTTTGCGCCCTGTCCGCCTTTGTGACCGCTCCCTTTGCCGATCATGCCTTTCATGATCAGCCCCATCACCCGCACGCGGCCCCAACGGGGCAGCATTGCCAACGACCAACCCAGAAACTTTGCCAGAAAACCCGGCCGGACTGTCGTGCGCCGCCCCAAGGCCGCCAGTGCACCGCGCGCCACCGCCTCAGGGGTCGCAGACTGCCCCATTTGCATGCCTGCCCGCGCCGCAAAGCCAGTGCCGACAGGTCCGGGGGCCACCGAAAGGACATGGACACCAAGCGGACGCAACTCCGCGGCGATCCCCTCGGCAAAGCTTTGAACGAAACCCTTTGTCGCAGCATATGTGGCCGACAAAGGCGCCCCGTTAAAGCCTACCAGCGATCCGAACAGCACAATCCCGCCGCGCCCCTGATCCGCCATGCGGGCGCCGAACCCATGGGTCAGTTCCACCACTGCGCGGCAGTTGAGATCAACCATATTCAACTCTGTGGCGACCTCACGCTCGAGGAACGGCCCGATCGAACCAAACCCTGCAGCAGCGACGACGAGGTCAACATTGACGGTGTTCGTTTCTGCCAGCAAGGCCTGGATCGCAGCCGGATCCGACAGATCCATCGTGATGACCCGCACATCCACGCCAAAGCGCCCGCTCAAATCGCTTGCCAGTTCCTCCAAGGGGGCCACGCGCCGCGCGACAAGGATCAGGTCGAACCCCTTTTGTGCCAACTGTGCGGCAAAGGCCCTGCCGATCCCGTCACTTGCCCCTGTGACAAGGGCTGTGGGCCCGAATTTCTGCCTGAGCACGCTGACGGCCGCAGCTGGGTTCGTTCTGGTCATGTGTTGCCCTTTCATTTGGCTGGTGGTCATTCGCCCGCAAGGCGGAGCGGTGTCATCTGGGTGGCGGTCTCTGCCGCCTGTTTGGTATCATCGGCCGGCTTGCGGCGCGACAGGGTCAAGGCGAACATCTGCGGGGTGAAAGCAAAGGCGAGCGTGACCGAAAGCGCCACGCCGCCAGCGACCGACATTGCAAAAGGTGGCCAGAATCCGCCCCCGCTCAGGATCAGCGGCAAGAAACCTCCGACCGTTGTGATCGTCGTCGAGGTGATGTGGCGGGCCGAACCAGCCACGACATCGACCATCGCCGCACGGTCACCAGCAGCGGCGCGCGGGTCCTCTTGCAGCCCCGACAAGACGATCAGTGCAGCGTTTATCGACACGCCGATCGATCCGATCACACCAATGATCGCATTGATACCGAAAGGGTAATCGAACACAGCCAAGGCCAGCATGGACAGGCCCGCAGACAGTCCCGCGACCGTAAAGGCGATCAGCGTCAGCCGGAAGGAATTGAAGGTCATGACCACAACCGCGATCGACAGGGTGATGATCAGGCCCAAGGGGGCCACCAGCGCCTGCACCGTGCTGTTGCGCGCATCACTGTCACCGCCGGTTTCCAGCCGGATCCCCTGTGGCGGGCTGTATCCGTCTGCGTCCAGCAGCGCCATCGCTTCGGAAAGTGCCACAGCGGGCAGGACGCCGGGCATCAGAAACCCCTGTACGGTGTTGACGCGTTCGCCATTGCGGCGGGTGATCGTACTTTCGGATGGTTCCAGCTGCAGCGCCCCCAGCGTGGACAGTGGGACAGCGGGGAATTGACCCGCACTTGCAATTTGTGCGGCGGTCGGTGGCAGAATGGGCATATCACCGATCGCAACCGGATCACCCCGTAGCCCTGCACCAAGCCGTACCCTGACGGGCAATTCTTCGGTGCCTTCCAGCAGTGACCCGCCGGTGACACCCTCAAGACCGGCCTCCATCTGCCGCGCGATGGCGCCAAGGTCCAAACCCAAGAGCCGCGCACGCGTTTCATCTGCCTCAAGTGTCAGTTTGGGCGCACCGCCGGAAATTCCGGTCCGTACCATCGCAACCGTTGACACCTCGGCCAACCTTGCGCGCAGATCATCGCCTGCCAGTCGCAGCGCATCGATGTCCTGCCCCACCAGTCGCAGTTCGACCGGCGCATTGACAGGCGGGCCTTGGGTCAGGCTCCGGATCACGAACCGCACCTGTGTGTAGGCAGGTGGCAGATCAGCATGCAGCGCAACAAGCAATCGCTCTGTCGCTGCGGGTGATGCCGTCCGGATCAGCGCCTGCGCAAACCCCGGGGCCTGATCGCGGTTACCGACCATGTTGTAATAGAAGGCAGGCGCAGACCTGCCGACCACCCAAGCAACATCAAGAATTTCGTCTTCGGTTGCCAGCGTGGCATCAATCTGATGTACCACGCGCATCGTCTCGGCAATGCCGGTGCCTGCGGGCAGGTCTACCTCGATGTGGAACTGGTCGCGGTCGACCCCGGGGAAAAACTGGGGGGTAAGCAATGGCAAGGACAGAAACCCGATCACCGGCAAAACAAGCGAAAGGGCAACCGTGCGCAGGGGGTTTCTCATCGACCATGTCATCAACATCCGGAACGCACGCATCAGCAGCCCGTCACGCGCGGGCGTGCCATCGCCGGCAACCAGCCAGCGCCCCGCAATCGCGGGCGTGATCGTCACGGCAATGACAAATGACCACGCCAGCATGACAATCACCGAAATCGCAATGGATCCGACAAAATCCCCCGCTGGCCCCGGCAAGAGCAAGAGTGGCAAGAAAGACAGGATGGTCGTGATCGTGGACGCCGCCAGTGGCATGGTCAGCCGCCGCACAGACCCTGCAACGGCCTCCAACCGCGACAGGCCAGCGCGCAAACGCTTGCCGACCTCGTCAGTCATGACGATTGCCGCGTCAACCAGCAGGCCAAGCGCCACGATCAGCCCCGTCACGCTCATCTGGTGGATCGGGACGGCCAGCGCGTTCAATGTGGCAACAGACGCCAATGACACAACCGGCAGGACCATGGCGACTATCAGCGCCGAGCGCCAGCCAAGGGTCACGAACAAGACAGCGACCACAAGGGCCACGCCCACGACCATGTTCAGGCCAACCTCCGTCAAGCGTTCGGTTGTGTAGCGGCTTTGGTCAAAGACTGTCGTGATCGAAAGCCCCCAAGGTAAGGCCTCTTCCTGAACCGCAACAGCCGTGCGTATGTCGGCCATCCAGCGATCAACCTGCAAACCCACGCTCAGTTTGGCCGAAACAAGGATGGCAGGTTGCCCGCCGTAAAGTGCTGTTTCGGCTGAAGGAAGCCGCGGGCCACGGGTAATACTTGCAATATCGCCCAGCAAGGTTACCCGGCCCAGCGCATCCTCGCGCAAGACGACAGAACGCAAGCGGTCGAGTGTTGTGATTTCACCGGTGATGCCAAGCACAAGATCGGTTTCATCCCCGCGCAACCGGCCTGCCTGCACTTTGGCATCCGCAGCGCGGATCGCAGCCGAGACCGCGTCGGCTGTGACGCCCAGCGCTGCGGCGCGGTCTGCATTCAGGGTGACCAACACCTCTTCCTCGGGCAGGCCGTAGAGATCGACGAGGCTGGTGCCTGGCACACGGCGCAGGCGGTCTGCAAGCGCTTCTGCCTCGCGCGCGGCGCGGGTGAGGCTGAAATCATCCGGCATTGTCAGGGCAAAGATCGCTGCATAGCCACCTGCGCCGTCACTGTCGAATTCGGGTTCGAGAACACCTGCGGGGAACTCGCGCTGCGCGTCGGCAATCGAATCGCGGACCTGCGCCCAAAGCTGTTCGATGGTTTCAGGTGGTACGGTTTCGATCAGCTCGACAGAGATGACCGAAATACCGGTCGCGGACGTGGATTCGACTGTGTCGATCTCCGGAATAGTGCGCAATTCCGTCTCGATCTTGGCCGTGACCAAAGCCTCGACCCGTGCCGGATCAGCCCCGGGAAAGACCGTGGTAATGGTGGCAAAGATGTTGGTGATGGTGGGGTCTTCCTGCCGGCCAATCGACACGAGTGACGACAAGCCCGCCGAGAAAACGGCCAGAAGCGCCAGCATGACAAGGCGCGGTTGGCGAAAGAAGAGCGTGTCCACTGCGTTTACTCCGAAAGACTGGCGACAAGCTGCACGTCGACCAGTTGGCCGGGCGCCACGCGATCAGGGGCCTCGGCCACGATGCGCGCGCCTGCTGGCAAGAGACCGCGCAAGAAGACACGCGCGCCATCGCTGTGGATGACCTCAACAG
>CAYGMX010000066.1:0-10401 GCA_964351055.1 uncultured Loktanella sp.
GATGCACCTTCGGCCAGAACATCGCCCGAGGCCGACATGGCCCATGCGCGCATGTTACTGGTGCCCCAATCGACAGCGATCCAGTCTGCTGTGATGGTACTTTGTGTCATCCGGTGCCCACCACGCCCGCGTCGATCACCATGGTCTGGCCCGTCATCATTGCGGATGCACAGGACGCCAGAAACAGGGTGCCCCCGACCATATCGTCGGGTTGAATGAAGCTTTGCAGGCATTGTTTTTGCAGGAATGCCGCCTTTGCCTCTGGTGTGGCCCACATGGTTTCCTGTTTTTCGGTAAAGACCCATCCGGGCGCTATGGCATTGACCCTGATCCCTTTGGGCCCCCATTCGCGGGCCAGCGCGCGGGTCATCCCCATGATGCCAGCGTTGGCACTGACATAAGGCACCATACCAGCGGCACCCATCATGTAAGTGATCGAGGAAAAATTGATGATCGACCCTTTGGGCGCCATCAGACTGGCGGCCTTTTGGCAGGCAAAGAAATACGCCTTGAAGTTGATGTCCTGCATCTTGTCCCAGATGTCGGGCGTGATCTGCATCGCGTCATAGCGCATGTCATTGGCGGCATTATTGACCAGAGTGTTCAACGGACCTTGCGCCGCGATCGCCTGATCCATTGCCTCTTGAAGGGCCGCAGTATCAGTGATGTCGCATTGGATGAAAAGCGGGCGCTTGCCATGCGCCTCCTGCATGTTGTCCGCGAAGGCGCTGGCATCAGAACGCCCGACAAAGGCGACCTTGGCCCCTTGCGCCAGAAACCCGTTGGTCAGGGCTGCCCCGATCCCGTTGCCGCCGCCTGTGATAAACACAGAAGCCCCGTTCAGGTCATGAAAGGTCGCGATCATAGCCGCCTCCCTTCCAGAACCCACATGCGTTCAGGGAAAGACCACGGCAAGGTGACGCCGTGGCCCATCAGATAGGTGCCCGACAGATCAAGCGCCTCGGTCTTGAGCGCGGTCGTGCCCCGTGACAGGTGGTGCAGTGTGTGCCGGTTGGTCAAGGCGATCCGGTACATTGCATCCAGCTCCAGCCCCGTCAGCCGCAAGGGGCGGGGGGCGATCTGTGCGCTGGTTGCAGCCTTGCCTGCGAAAACCACGAAACGGTCCTTGTCGCGGGCCAGTTGCTGTTCGGCGATCACCGCTGGGTCAGGGCTGTCCAGCCGCAGAATGTCGGCGGTCTGCATCCAGTGGCGGTTGTCCTTCCACCAGCGGGTGACCTCTGCCAGAATGGCGGTTTCGCTTTCGTTCAGTTCACGCGGGTCCATCTCAAACCCCATATGGCGCTGGGCGGCAACCCAAGCACGAAAACTCATATCAAGGGTGCGGCCTGATGTGTGGCACTGGCGCGGCCCGACATGGCTGCCGGTGACGGACAGCGGCAGGAACAGGGCGGCGTCATGCTGGATGCGCAGCCGCTCCAGCGCGTCGTTGCTATCCGACAGCCAGACCCGCTGGGTGCGTTGCAAGATGCCGAAATCGATACGTCCGCCGCCCGAAGCGCAGCTTTCGATCTCGACGAGGGGAAATGCGGCGCGTAGCCGGTCAATCAGCGCATAAGACCCGCGCGTTTGCGATGCGTCGGGCATCGGCAAGACGCGGTTATGATCCCATTTGATATAGTCGATGTCGTTGTCGCGCAGGATCGCCGACATCCGGTCAAACAGAAAGCCCCGAACCTCTGGCAGCGCCATATTAAGCGCCTTTTGCTGGCGGCCAAGTGTCTGATCCTCACTGCCTAAGGCCCAATCAGGATGGGCGCGGTGGATGTCGCTGTCTTCGTTGATCATTTCGGGTTCGAACCAGATCCCGAAGGTCATGCCAAGCCCATGCACATGATCAATCAGCGGGGTCAGCCCGTCAGGATATTTGCGCGGGTCCACGGTCCAGTCGGACAGGCTGCGTGTGTCGTCGTTGCGGTTGCCGAACCAGCCGTCATCCAGCACAAAGCGCTCTGCTCCCAAGGCCGCAGCGCGGTTTGCGATATCTTGCAGGACAGGTACATTGTGGTCGAAATAGACCGCTTCCCAGCAGTTGTAATGCACAGGGCGGGGGGCCGCCGGTTTCGGCCATGTCACGATCCGGTCGCGCAGGTGACGCTGAAACGCGACGGCGCAGCCGTTCAGCCCCGTATCGGAGTAGACGATGTAGAGGGGCGCTGTCTTGAACTGGGTGGCGGTGGCGGTTTCCATGCGCGCGGCATGGCCCCACTGGATCTGGCGGCGGCCGTCCTGCAATTCTTCGGCGATCATCCGGTGACCACCTGACCAGCCATAGTGAAAGGCATAGGCTTCACCTTGGGTATTGGTGGCCCCGCGGCACGGCACGATCAATCCGGGGAAGTGTTCGTGCCCCGTCCGCCCCGTCCGGTTTTCGCGGTAGCGCATGCCGGGTGCCCACGCGGTGCGCGATAGCTGGAATTCGCCACACCAGCGGCCGGAGACGTCAATCATCTCGTCCGATTGCTGCGGCGCAGGCAGGACAGGGGCCGCCAGCCAGTGCAAGTGCATCGGGCGGTCCGCTTCAAGCTCGGTCTGGCAGGTGATGACGTGGGTTTCCGGGTCTGACCGGAAGGCGAACGTCAGTGTGAGGCGATTTTGCGCATCTTTGTAGGACAGATACAGAAACGTGGTGGACTGCGTTGCGTCCTCGAAACAGAATTTGGGCAGCAGGGGCGTCCCGTCCGTGTCGCGCAGGATCAGGCCGGGTTGGCCCGGAAAACTGCGGCTGGCCTCGGGGCAGAGCGACAGATCGGGGTTCTGGTCCAGCATCCCGCCAGTCACGTCGATGGCGTGGGCCGCATGCAGCCTCTCCAAATTCTCGATTTCGGGCAAGGACGCGCCCCAATAGACCACCTCGGGGAGCCGGTCGTTGCGGGCCGCCAAGACAAGCGTCTGGCGGCCATCGTCGATACGATAAGTTCTGTTCATCTGATCTTACTTTACGGCCCCGAGGGTCAGTCCTGCGATGAAATGTTTCTGCATCAGAAAGAACATCGCGACGGGGGGAAGGGCTGCGACAATCGACCCCGCGCTCATCAGGTGATAGGCGGCGCGGTACTGGGCGTTAAAGCTGGTGATGCCGGCGGTGACAGGCTGGCTTTCGGGGCCTTGGGTCAGAACCACCGCCCAGAAATAATCGTTCCAGATGAAGGTAAAGATCAGCACGGCCATGGCGGCGATCGCGGGCTTCATCAGGGGCAGAACGACATAGAGGAAGATGCGCCATTCGGCGACGCCTTCGACGCGGGCGGCCTCGATCAGCGGAAACGGCAGGGCGCGGATAAAGTTGCGCATGAACAGCGTCGCAAATCCGGTCTGGAAGGCGATGTGGAACAGCACCAGCCCTGTCTTGGTATTGTAAAGCCCCATGTCCACGGTCAGGTCGCGCACCGGCACCATCAGGATCTGGAAGGGCACAAAGTTGCCTGCGATGAACATGAAGAAGATCAGCAGGTTGCCTTTGAATTTATACACCCCCAGCGCAAAGCCGGTCATGCAGGCCAGGGCGACCGTGCCAATCACCGTGGGCACCGTAATCAGGACCGAATTCAACAGATAGCGCGGCATATCGCTTTCGAAAAAGACCCGCCCGTAGTTGTTGAACAATTCGAACGAAGACGGCACACCCCAATAGTTGCCACTGGTGAAATCGACATCGGGCTTGATCGAAAAGATCATCACGGCGATCAGCGGCAGCAACCACAAAAAGAGAGCGAAAGGCAGCAGGGTCTGATAGCTGAGCTGGACCGCGCGCGAAGATTTCTGAACAGGGGTTGGGAACATCTTAGCGCGCCTCTTTTTCGTCTTGGTACATTGACCACAGGAAATACGAGATAAAGACCAGCATGATCAGGAACAGCACCACCGCGATGGCGGCGGCATAGCCGTATTGCAGCCCGCGCTCGCTCAGCGACTTTTCGAACACATAGAAGGACAGCACGCGGGTTGACCCGAAGGGCCCGCCCCCGGTCATGATCGACACAAGATCAAAGCTGCGCAGCGCGCCGATGATGGTGACAACAAAAGCGATGAAGGTCGCGGGCTTGAGTTGCGGGATGATGACATACCACAGCATCTTGCGCCCCTTGGCCCCGTCCAGCCTTGCAGCCTCGACCTGTTCTGGGTCCACGGCGTTCAGACCGGTTAGATACAGGATCATACAGTAAGCGGTCTGTGGCCAAAGCCCCGCCGCGATGATCCCGTAGGTCGCCGCTGTCGGATTGCCCAGAACGCCGCCGCGAATTTCCAGCCCGAACCAGCCCAGCATGATACTGAACAGTCCGTCATTGGGTAGGTAGAACCACGAAAACACAAGTCCGACAACGACTTGGCTGATGACGAACGGAAAGAAGAACAGTGATTTATAGATGCGGATGCCGCGCACCGTCTGGTTCAAAAACAGCGCGATAAACAGCCCGCCCGGAATGGCCAGCAGATAGAGCAGCAGCCATTTGAGGTTGTTCCAAAGCGAGATCTGGAAATTGCGGTCAGCGCGTTCACCATTCAGGCCGAACAGCTTGTTATAATTCTCAAGCCCGACATAGGTGCCGTTGACATCCACATCCCCCAGCCCGTTCCAGTCGTAGAGTGACAGGCTAAAGCTTTGG
Source organism: uncultured Loktanella sp. (assembly GCA_964351055.1). GTDB lineage: Bacteria > Pseudomonadota > Alphaproteobacteria > Rhodobacterales > Rhodobacteraceae > Yoonia. The sequence continues at coordinate 4,626 of CAYGMX010000066.1, forward strand.
TAGATCGGTGCGATGACGTAGAAGAAAAAGAACAGCACGCCGGGTGCAAGGAACAGCCAAGGCGTGATCGCGATTTCGTTGCGCTTGTACCAACTGCGCGGCGGCGGCGCGTGCGGGGTGATGGGAACGGCGGGCGATACGGTCATTGTGGTTGCTGTCTCCCGGTTGGGCGCATGTGAAAGCGCAGGTGCAGTGCGCTTACAAATGTGCGGGGTAGGGTGCGCAGGTCCTGCGCACCCCCTTTGTTTATCAATAGATGTCTTCGCGTGCTGCTTCCAGACGCTCAAGGATGTCCTCGAGGTTGGCTGGGAACACCATGAATTCCTGAAAACCTTCCATGGCAACGGCGGCCATTTCAGCAGGGGCATCACGGTCAAAGAACTGGGCGATGCCGCCCGGCGCTTCGTTTGACAGCATCTGGAAGCCCTGCTGCAGGAACTTGTCGTCATCAACAGAAGACAGGTTGTTCACAGGCAACTGGCCAAGGTTGGCGCCGTTGTTGATAAGGGTCTGGTTGTCGGCTGAAACAACAAACTTCAGGAATTCGCGTGCGGCTTCTTTGTTCTGGGCACCCGACGGGATGTGGAAGGTATCTGTCGGTGCGTCTTCACCGCGTGGAATACCGGCAGTGATTTCGACGAACTGGTAGAAGTCCAGCTGTTCGTCGGTCAGGCCAGCTTCGCGCAATGGTGCCACAGCAAAGTTACCCATCAGGTAGGATGCCGCTTCGCCATTGACCATGAAGGGCAGGGCTTCTTGCCAGCTATAGGTCTGGTGGTCGTCGATAAAGGCGCCCATGTCGACCAGTTGCTGCCAGTTTGCGAAGGTTGCACGCACCTCGTCCGAGGTCCAGCTTTCTTCGCCGTTGGTCAGGCGTGCATGGAAGTCATAGCCGTTTGTGCGCATGTTCAGGTAATCGAACCAGCCGCCAGCGGTCCAAAGGAACTTGGTGCCGATGGTGTAGCACTTGACCCCGTTGTCCAGAAGGGTCTGGCAGTTTGCCAGTTCTTCTTCCCATGTCGTTGGCTCGGACAGACCGTATTGGTCAAAGATGTCTTTGCGGTAGTACACGCCCCACTGGTAATATGTGTAAGGCACGCCGTATTGTGCGCCGTCGATGGTCAGCGCACCTTTGGTCGATGCGAGCTCTTCGCTCATCTGGCCTTCCCAGATGTCGGAAACATCCTCGAACAGGCCAGCCTCGACGTAGGGCAGCATACGGTTGGCCGCATACCAGTTTGCAACGTCCGGCGCATTGGCTGTCAGAAAGTTGCGGATCTGGGTTTTGTAGGCTTCACGGTCGATGACCGTCAGCTCGATGTTCAGGTCTGGGTGCATTTCGCCAAAGCGCGCGACCATACCTTCCATCACGGCACGGGGTGCCGGGTTGGACATGTCCGAGAAAATGACGAGATCGCCCGACAGCGCATGTGCCTCTGCATGTGCGGCAGATGCCGAAATGCCAGCAGCAACGAACGCCGCAAGCGACGTTTTGAGAATGGAATGCATAGTGTCCTCCCTAGGTGCTTCCATAGTGTAAACCGCGCTTCAAATTGGTTTCATTATTTGAAACTTGGTTTTGGATATTGATACTAAACCGCAAACAGGCTAGGTTTGTCAACAGTCGAAGGCGATACTGACGAGGAGATCAGTGTCAAAAGCCAAGATTGACGCGGGGAGGCATCATGGCACGGGTGACCGGAGACGGCACAGTCGGCAAGGCACTGGAGGTGCTGGATCAGGTGGCAGCCTTTGGGCGGCCTGTGCGCTTTAGCGAATTGCTGGACAAGTCGCCCTTTCCCAAGCCTACCCTGTATCGTTTTGTGCAGACCCTCACCAGCCAGCAAATGCTGTCCTATGACCCCGAGCGGCAGACCTATGCGCCCGGTGTCCGGCTGGTGCGTCTGGCGCATGCGGCATGGGAACAATCCACGCTGGCCCCGATCGCGCGTCCGCATGTCGATGCACTGAGCAAGGCAGTGGGTGAAACGGTGCATCTGGCGCAACTGGATAATGCGCAGGTGCTGTACATCGACAAACGCAACGCGGGCAAACCGGTGCAGATGTATAGTCAGGCCGGCAAGGTCGGGCCTGCCTATTGCACGGGCGTGGGCAAGGTGATGCTCGCCTTTTCGGAGCCATCGGTGATTGATACAGTGATCGGGCAGCAGTCGTTTCACGTCTTTACCCCCCAAACGATCGCCACACCTGCCGCCCTGCGCGAGGAACTGACGGACATCCGTGCAAACGGCTATGGTTTTGACCGTGAAGAGCACGAGCCGGGAATCATCTGCGTGGCGATGCCGATCCTGTCAGAGACAGGCCGCGTGCTTGGCGCTTTGTCTGTCACCAGCACCACCCGCCGGACCAACCTTGCAGGGCTGGAGGCCTATGTGCCGATCCTGCAAGAGACCGCGACACGTATTTCACAGGATGCCCAGAACTGGAGCTTTCCTGACTACGAAACACCAGAAGCAACAAGGATTTAGACCATGTCAGGCGTTACGCTGAACAAAGTCATCAAGCGCTACGGCGATGTCCAGGTCATTCACGGGATCGATCTGCAAATCGAGGACGGTGAATTCTGTGTCTTTGTCGGCCCGTCCGGTTGCGGCAAATCAACCCTGTTGCGCATGGTTGCCGGGCTCGAGGAAACAACCGAAGGGTCGATGCAGATCGGCACCCGCGATGTCACGCGCATGGACCCGTCCGAACGGGGCGTGGCGATGGTGTTCCAGACCTACGCGCTTTATCCGCATATGACGGTCAAGGATAACATGGGCTTTGGCCTGAAAATGAACGGCCATCCCAAGGCCGAGATCGAAAAAAAAGTTGCCGAGGCGACGCGGATCTTGAAACTGGAACCCTATCTGGACCGCAAACCCGCAGCCCTGTCGGGCGGGCAACGCCAGCGCGTGTCGATCGGGCGCGCGATCGTGCGTGGGCCGGAGGTTTTCTTGTTCGACGAACCGCTCTCGAACCTCGATGCTGAACTCCGTGTGGAAATGCGGGTCGAGATCGCGCGGCTGCACAAGGAAATCGGCGCAACCATGATCTATGTGACCCACGATCAGGTCGAGGCGATGACACTGGCTGACAAGATCGTGGTGCTGCGACTGGGCCGCATCGAACAGGTAGGTGCGCCGATGGACCTTTATCGCGACCCTGACAACAAATTCGTGGCCGGCTTCATCGGATCGCCAGCAATGAACTTTGTCAGCGGCACCGCGATGGGCGGCGGCATAGATGCGCCGGGCCTTGGGGCGCAGTATGACGGTCTGGTCAGCACCGCCTATGACGGCAAGGCGGTCACTGTTGGCGCGCGCCCTGAACATATCACCATTGATCCGGCCGGTGATACGCATACTGTCGAATTGACAGAGAGCCTTGGCGGGGTGTCATTTGCCTATCTGACCAGTGCCACAGGCGAACGCATTGTGGTCGAGGAACGCGGCGACCACCGGACCGCCGAGGGCGCAACCGTTGGTATCAGGATCGATCCAAGCCGTATTTTCCTGTTCGATACTGAAACAGAGCGGCGCATCCGGAGCTAGGCGATGCAAAAGCGGGGGCTTTGCCCCCGGCCCTGGCGGGCCTCCCCCAGGATATTTTTGGGCCAATAATAACGAAAGTGCGGTCAGCGTTTTCCGTAGTACAGCCCCACGACATGTTCCGCCTGCGCAAAAAACAGCCAGCGCAGGCACAAGACGCCGCCGAGATGGCTCAGAATAGCGATGGCCGCGCTGACGTGGTTGTCAAAGAAGAACAGCAAAAGCATCACAGGCAGCACAAAACCCAGCACCAGTGTAATGATCCGCAATTGCTGCGCGTGCTTGCGCCCGACCTGATGGATAAACTCGCGCATCAGATAGTTCGTGCCGGTATGTGGCGGTTCAAATGCCCGCACTGTCCCGACGTGGCCAAGCCCTGTGGCGGTAGCCATTGTGGTGCCTGACCGGGCCAGACGATGGTCGCCGCCCATCCATGCGTAGACCTGCACGATACCTGCGATCCCAAGCAGACTTGCGGCCATCGTCTTTTGGTTGGCAAGCAGGGCCCCGCCTCCGACGGACAAGAGCAGATACATCGCTGGTGTCGTCCAGTGCCGCCAGCGCGGGACTGTTTTCATCTGCGCGTAGATCATGGATGTGGTGAACACCACACCAAGCGAGGCAATCCCGCCGATGATCCCCACCAGTGCCAGCCTTGTACCCGCAAAGACCAGTCCCGCCCCATAGACCGCCATCACGATCAGGGCAAAGACCGCGCAAACCCCTTCGCGGCTGAGCCAACTGGTTTTCCACTGGCTGAAGGCCTTGATCGCGCGCTCTGGATGGCCAAGGTGAAAGGTCGAGGCAATCAGCCCGCCCACCGCCAGAAGATAGGCGATAGTGAACCAGATGAAGGCGCTTGTGCCGGTCGGGACCAGCGCCCCCAGCCCGAGCCAGAAGAGCAGCCCGAAGCCCAGCCCCGAGAATGTGTTGAACAGGATGACAGAGGTTGCTGGATGCATTATCTGGCACCTCCAGGCAGCGCGGAGAGGGCTTTGTCCAGCCAGCTCACAAAGCCTTTGCCATCACTGGCAACAGGCTCGAGGTAGGGGGCCAGCACGTCGAATTCTGGCATCACGTCCTTTGGGCGCGGCGGCAGGTATTTGTTCACTGGCTTTGTGCCTTGTTCGGGCATCAGATCGAAACCGCCGCGTTCGGCCACAAGGATGCTCACATCGCTGGTCTCGTCCCCAAGATCGCCGAAGTGCCGCGCCCCTGCGGGGCAGGTCCGCACGCAGGCGGGCTGGCGGTCTTCTTCGGGCAGGTTTTCATTATAGATGCGGTCCACACACAGGGTGCATTTCTTCATTACCCCTTCTTTGGCGTCCAGTTCCCGCGCACCATAAGGGCAGGCCCATGCGCAGAGCCCGCAGCCGATGCAATCGCTTTCGTTGACCAGAACGATCCCGTCTTCGGCACGCTTGTAGCTGGCCCCTGTCGGGCAGACTGTCACGCAAGGTGCGTCTTCGCAGTGCAGGCAGGATTTGGGGAAGTGGATCAGTTGGGCGGCACCCTGTTCGGGCTGCACCTCGTAGGAATGCACACGGTTCAGAAAGGTCCCGGTGGGGTCTGCCCCATAAGGGTCCTGATCGGAGAGCGGCGCGCCGTAGTTTTCCGTGTTCCAGCCTTTGCAGGATATGACGCAAGCATGGCAACCCACGCAGGTATCCAGATCGATGACAAGGCCAAGTTTCTTGGCCGAAGGAGGAGGGAGCTGGGTCATAAGGTGGCCCTTTCGTTGCGGGGCGTTACGCATTCCTGACAGAATGCGTGGCCTCCGGCGGGGATATTCATGCTCGGAAGAAGTGCGGGGTTGTGCATCCCGACGGGCTGTTCTTTCTCTGGGTCCCATGTGACGATGAACCAGATGAAGCTGCCCAATGTCAGAGTGACAAAGGCGGCAATCAGCAGCAGGATGCGGGCGTTGCTCATTTGCCGACCTTCCATTCCAGATGGTCTGGTCCTTTGGGGACAGGTGATTTGAGGGCGGGCATGACGGGCTGCGCCTCGTTCGGGACGGCGGATTTTTCAATCTTGACCCGCAGATCGAACCATGCTGCCTGCCCAGTGATCGGGTCGGAGTTCGCCCAGCGTAGCCCGTCGCCCTTGGGCGGCAGCAATTCGTGGATCAGGTGGTTGAGCAGGAAGCCCTTGGTTGCCTCTGGCGCGTCTTTGTCCAGCGCCCATGCGCCTTTGCGTTTGCCGATCGCATTCCACGTCCAGAC